>CBDUAB010000034.1:0-10239 GCA_965365045.1 uncultured Planctomycetales bacterium | reverse complement strand
TAGCGTCTGCCTCAACGCGACCCAAATCCGAGTTGGTCGCATCCAACGTAAGTTGTCTAACGTTGTTAATCGAAGTGTTTCGTCGTGCCGCTTCTCTTGCCGCCCAATAGATGCCGTAATCGCGACTGGCAACAACCGCGCCCGCAACTCGAATCGCCGGCGATTCGATGGCGGCGATTTGTTGTTTTGTCGTCGCGTTTTGCAAGTTGGGAAACACGGTGCCGTTGGTTGCCGCCAAACGGTAGCCGGACGGGAGATACAAATACCAGACCAGGTCGGCCGTGGGCAGAGGAACATTCGAAGCTTGTGCCGCGTCACGAAGGAAAAGCTGCGGTGCCATGACGTCCAGGCGACCCCATAAACGCATATTGGCTACAGGCGTTTCATATACCAACTGCAAATCCCGGAGCTGCGCTGCATTGGCAACCGGTAAGCTGACCAGTAAGCGATCGCCGTCTCGCTGCGGCTTGGATGCCACTCCGTCCAAATACACAGACCATAATGTCGACGAGGCCGGCAGTTGAACTTCGACGAATGAAGCTTTGGTGCGCAGATGGAAACGAGCGGTCGATTGACTAATGCCGGACTCGGAGACGGAGGTCACCAATTCCGCTCGCTCGACGATCGCGGACGGCAAGGCATGTTGCCGTGGCCGTGACACATTGGCAGTGATCGCTGGCACGTCACCAACAAAACCGTAGACGCCGAGTAGTCGTCGGCCTGGTTGGTATTCGGCATCCACCAACTCGCCGGCGTCGACCTTGAGAGCAGCGGTGTCCAAGGAAATCTCGAGTTCCGCGCTGCCTTCGATCGCGATCGTGCCCGTTTGATATTCAACGTTATCCGCGACAATCGTCGGCAGTGTAACCGTGTTCGTACTCGCAGTGCTTTCGCCACCGTCTGTTGAGTCTGATGGTGCAGCGTCGGGCGTTTCATTGTTGGAGTCGAGCGGCTGTACAAAAGTAATTTCAAGGCGGACGGCACCTCGCATTGGTTGTGCCAACTGCACAATCCACAGACGTGAATTGTCTTCCTCGACGCTGTTGAATTCTTTGACAGCGGTTTCGTCAAGACCGCGAACGGAGATTTCAGCTGGCGTATCAAGTGGCAGGCGAAACGACAATTCACGCGTGCGTGCTTCTTGCACATCGTAGATCAGCTCGTAGTGGGCCCTGAGACTGCCAGGAGCAACCGTCAGAAACGAGTACGTCTCGGCCGTCAGACGCGGACTGGTGCGCTCGACATCCAACACCGCGACGAATGGCCGCGCGTCGAATTGCAAAGCCAAGCTGGCGGGGACCTGATCGAGATCGAATTCCGCTTTGCGATTCGCATCCAACGGCACGAGGCCCGTCGTGGACTGAGCTCGTACAACAAGATCGTCACCCGCTTGAACGCCGATGGCGCCTCGATCGCTCGTCGCTTCCCTGACAGTGAATTGAGGAAAGGTAACCTGTTGTGTCTGCCACGTATCGAGCCATCCGGCAGGTGTGTGGTTCGCATGGAAATAAATACTATATCCTTCGCCAGGAGGCACCGACTGAGGCAAGGTCACTTTGATACGGCCACTGCCGTCCACTTCGTCGTACCGCTGAAATTCGAGCGGCTGGCCATCGCCGTAAGTGACTTCGGTAACACGCCAGCCAATCGGTACGCTAAAGTGACAGCCAAAAATACTCTCGGCGATCGGCAGCAGCGCAAAGCCGCCGCGGACCTCCAAGCCCGAGTCGCCAACAATCAATACGGTGTTGCTGATGACGCGCACGCGACCTTGCGGCTTGATGAAAATGCCCGCGATTTGGAACTCGGACTGAGGAGCGTAGTAGGCGGCAATCGGTTGAATAGGTGGCGCGCCGGGCTCGGCCTGAAAGATGGTGGCCGGCAGCGTATCGGTCAACACGTCCGTGTCAATCCAGATAAGATCGTCCGCTTGCAACCATTGGGTTCGCAGTCGATTCTCGACGAGGACACCGACGATCGATACAGAACCAGCGACACCGAGTGGCTGAACTCGTGAGAGCTGCCATTGCTGCAACTCAGGAGCGGTCCGTTGCGCGGCGATATTCAACACCTCGGTACCACTGACCGCTTCACGCATGATGACGGTTAATACGCGTTGATCTTGTTCGCCGGTGACTTCCCAGCGAGAGAGCAAGGGAGATGCTACGTCGATGACCTCGAATTCGGCGGGAATTGCAAAGCGGAACTGCTCAACGACTCCCTGCAGGACTTGCATCGACGCGGTCAAGTGGAGTCGTTCGTAAGTTTCGGTTAACTCGGTGACAAAGACGTTACGCGCAACAACAACCTGTTCGTCCTGTGCCTCACGGTTGTTGAGACTCATTACGAGTGTGGTCATGCCGTGTGTTGGTAACAAGTCAAATTTGGTCGCCGCGAGGCTTTCATCAAATTCGTGCCGCAACACGGTCGCGCCACTTTTGATTTCGACGTCTCCTGGCACAGTGAGCCGCATGCGTCCCGTGGCTGCATGGGGAAGTCGGAAACGCAAGATTTGACGCGGCGCGGCGACTTCGAGTGGCGCAACTATGTCCAGCGCTAGTTCGTGACGGCCCACTCCGGACACAAACAACGCGGATGGGGCGCCCGTTCGCGGACGACCGATGGCAGCTGGCGCCCCGTCCAAGGTCGCTTTTCTTAGGCCCACGCCGTTCAGCGGTAGTGGAATGGCGTGCAGGCCATCTTGCGTCACGTCAAGAAAGATCTTGCCGTTAATAATCGCGCGATCTTCTTCGACGATTAGGTCGTATTCGGCCGAAGTTAGCGCATACGCGTGAGGCGAAGCGGTTTCATCGGTTTCGCGGGCCCGCCTGATCAGGTCATCGTATTCGTCGCGAGTCAGGAAAACACGCTGCCCTCCCGCATCCAGGATCACGTTCAAGTGCTCGAACGGTACGAATAGCTCGCGCACGTTCGGTGCTGGTTCATCACCACGGGCGATTGTCACCATAAGTAGAATGGTCATGGCGATGAGAGCAAACTTCATTGCCCTGAAAGGGCCTAAACATATCAGCCCAGGGCAACGCCCTGGGAACATGGTGATGTTAAACACGTTCGCCCTGAAGGGGCAAAACAAACGGTTAGACCACGAGACGATTCGCAATTTGTTTCGCCCTTTCAGGGCTAAAGTCCTTTCGCTTCCACATACCCAGGGCGTTGCCCTGGGCTGATATGTGTTGCCCCTTCGGGGCGCAAAAAACCACAAATGCGCCGTTAACTGACGGTGTCCAAATGAGGCCTTCGGTCTATCGTTGCTCGACGTTCGTGAGACAATTTTAGGAAGCGTTGACGTGGATGGAAACGAATGGCCGTTGTTCTCTGAACGTGGCAGGAGTTGACTACTCATGGTCGTCACCTCCTTCCGTCGAATCAGATTTGTCGACGGTCGGCTCTGGCGTGCCTGGACTGGGGGCATTTAGCTTGGACGTACTCTTATCGGTTTTGGATTTGGTCGAATTGCGGCGACGTGGCCACCTTATGTCGATTTGGCTCAGCTTGGGCAATCCGTGTGCCGCGCCAACGGCCAGCCACAACAAGCCGACCAACACAGCCGCCAACAGAAGCGGCACGTCGAGCACCGATCGCGCAAACGTTGGCAGGAAGACACCGACGAGCACAAGTACTGCTAGCGCCGCCAACACGACGACAGTGCGATCCGCGAGCGAATGCTTTAGCAGAACGATTCCCGGTAACAAAACGACGAGGAATACACCGATCTGTAACCCGTTCTGGTTAAGTGTCGATAGGTGCAGCGCGCCATGATCAGGTGAATCGGGCCGTAGTGTTGAAAACACCAACGGTTTACCGTCGACAGGGAAATCGCCGGCCGGGCTACCGGCGATCGAGATACCGGTGGTGAGTTGAGCAATCAACGTGTCAATGTTTGGGGAAGACGAGCGGACGCCAGGCAATAGTTCCCAGGTAGTACTTCGCGTTTCATTCGTCCATGGTCCCCGTGATCCCAACAAAGTTCGCTCACGAGGCGTGTAAGCGATCAAGTGCACCATCTGCACGGCGGGCTCCGCGGGAAAATAGGGGTAAGTCAACGTTGTTCCGCTGCCGGGCATCGTGTAACGCAAATCGAGTAGGAATGGCTCGTTGGTGTTATGGCCGACAAGCGGTACGAAAAACGTTTGCTTGTCGCCACCGTGTTCGAGTGCAACACCGCGGCCGTTGATTCGCAGCGGATCGGTGTCGAACTCGATCTGCCCAGCCACGACCTCAAACGGCAACTTTATTTCCAGACGTTGCCGATTGCTGCGCATGCGATACAGGGCTTGAACCGAAATGCGATCACTACGAGTAATCACCATTCGCAGGACGGCTCGTTCGATGCTTGTGTGTTTCAGCACTTCCAATTCGTAGCGCGTGGCAGTTAACGTCAGTTCCCAGTCTTCGTGAAACTCCAACGCGGCCGCTGCATTGGCGATTTGCACGCCGCCGGTCAAATCATGTTGGGGATCGATCGGATCCAAACCCACCGGCTCACCTTTTGGCCGCACATCGATAGATTCGCTTTTAACCAACACGATTTGACCTTCCACTCGGTCAACGTCGCGAGGAATTAGCCGAGGAACCGCAAGATCAACACTGTTGCCTATACTCAAGTCCTCGATTGTCGTCTCCCAATTGAGTGTAAATTGATGGACCCCTATCAATTCGGATTCACCGCGAAACTCCCACGCCACATATTCCGCCGGCGTGTTAGCGGGCGCCGGCTCGAGCGTCGCTTCCCGCAACTGAGGCGTTTCGTTACGGATCACGGCGGCAAGTTCCGCTGGGACATCCAAGCGTAATGACTTAACGCCGCTATAACGTATGTCGTAGCGTAACGTGGCCTGATATTTGACCACGCCAGGCTCGATGCGCGCCACCAGCAGCTGATGGGCAGTGACCTGAGGGCGTCGCCGGGCCGCGGTCAGCTCGACTGTTCCGATGGCTTCGCCAAAGGCGTACGCCAACACGGGACGTAATGATGCGAAGCGTGTTCCCCGAACGGACTCCATGCCGGCAAACGCTTCATCAAATCCAATGGGGCGCAAACCGGTGGACGTGTTTGTACCGACTCGCAGGCTCTCGGGAGCATATACAACCAGTCGGCCTTCGGCGTGCTGGATGCCGTCGCCAGCAACTTGCGCCGCCACCAATGTTAGGACGGCCGATTCGCCGGTTGGACTCAAGAGGTTGGGATCCTGCAAGCGTTTTTCCAACTCGACCAGGAGGCCGACATTGCCGAGTGCTTTACTGGCCAGATTGACGACTAGTTGTTTGTGTTGATTCTCTTCGCCCGTGTTGGACTCCACGATTGTGTAAGACTCCCCAATTGTGTAGGACTCAACTGCCGCCGCTTGAGCGCCCGCCGCCGCACGGCCGCGGACACCGCGGACCTCGAACTCCGCCGGCACGTTGACTCGCAATTCGAACACACCGGCGCGCTCGATCTGATATTTGGCAAACAAGTCCAGCGTGAGTTTCTGCGGTTCCAGGAAGGCTTCGACTAATTGATCAACCGCGATACGCGGCTGGATTTTTTCAAGGCGTAACGTCAAGTTGTACGGCAGCGTCGCGTAGCGATAAGAAAACGCCCAAGATTCACGTGACAACGAAGTGGGAATTTCGGCTGTGTCCAACTGCATGAGGCCCGTGCGACTGACCACTTCGGCACGCAAACCGGCGGCCATGCGAACGACCAACACACCGCGCTGGCGACCGACGTTTACCGCCGCGACTTGTGGCACGGTCAGTTCACCCATTCCTGTTTCATCCCGAAACTTTTCCAGCTCGACAGTGATGTCTTGACGGTCACGCGCCGGTTCAAATAGGCGTGCCGTAATTTGTTGACCGTCAGCGACTGTTTCGACATTCCACTGCCGCACGTTGGCATCCAAAACGTTTACGACTTTGTGATCGCCCGGAACTCGGATCGTGAGTGTGTCCAATTCCGAGCGACTGATTTCGTACGACAAATGTGCTGATGTACGTGTCACTCCTTCGTCAATAGACATTTGCTGTTCAGTCTGCACGCTGACCAGCGCGTCCAAGCCACTGGCGCCTTCGGCCTTGGGTGTCCAGTCAATACGCACCGTTGGAGCTGCTCCCACAAACGCCAAAACAACCGTTTCGTTATTTGACGTGGACGGATCACTGTCCGTGTGTACGTTGTTGTCGCCGGCCGCTTGCCCGGCGGGCACTTCGCTGGCCGCGAGCAGCGGTTGTACATTGACTTTGACACCGGCTTCGGGAATGGTGATTCGCCACCGATTTACGGCGGCGCGAGGCGCATCGAAAGAGACAGAGTTTTGCCCTGGCGATTTGGTAAAGTTCTTGGCGTATTCGATCCGCAAATCAATCTGCCTAACTTCGTCGGTTTCGTTTTCGACAAGTAAGATCTGACCGCCATCATCCGCCGGAACAAGGCGGGCAGGCTGATCGTCGATCGTCGCGGAAAGCACCGCTGCATTGGACAGTCGCAGAGGCACCTTGAGCCATCCCTTGACCAACAAGTCGATCTTCACGAGGGCTTCAACCCTTACCACGTCGTTCGCCACGACCGCTTTGTTATCGACCTCCGTGATCAACGATTTGACCGGAGATTGCGTGTCAACGAGGGGAGTTTGTTTGTCGCGGGCAGCGGTCCACAACTCTTGGAATTTCTCATACGGTAGAAAAACTCCGCGGCCCTTTTTTTCAAAAGTCTCGCGGAGCTTTTCGTACGGGATGTATATTGTCTGCTCGCGGATGCCGTCGTTGTCATCTTTCTCAGCGGCGGTGGTGTCGGCCGTGGATTCATCCTGGGCAGCCGCGCTCGAAAGTGCCACATGTGAAAGAAAGAAAACGACGAGCAGGCAAGAAAAGCCTCTTAGGTACGAATCACTCATGAGAATTCCTCGAGTCGTAATTGGACGGCGTCACTTGTGTTGTGGAGTAGGCGTAACTTCTTTTTGGGTCCAAATGTCATCCTTCACTCGCTGTCGCTCCCTCAGGATGGCACAAAGCGGCGCTCATTAATCAGTTCCGGCAAACAGATTGGTGACTGCAAGCATCGCCCGCCAGCAGTCCATGGCGGGTCGGAACTTGCGCTACATTGCCGCAAATCCACACAAACCTACCTTCTTAGACGAACGACAAGGCCGTCTTGTTCCCAGTTTTGACAGTTTTGGCGCGAGAAGCTTGAAAAACTTTTGTCAGCTGGCGCAACTTTGGAGGACCGTCAAGTCCTGGCGAGATGAAAAACCGAGCTTGGCTCCTTATTCAGTTCTTCGTCCATGGGCGCAACTTTGCCTGATTGCGGGGAGCCTTCTCCTCCACCAAATCCGCTGGGAGAGAGAGTAACATTGGTGTTAATCAATTGTCGTTGGCTGAATGAGTTTCAGCGGTGAAACCCTGCCACCAAAGGGCCGCCTGATGTGCGTCCCACTGCGTCGCCGCAGCGCAGCTGGCCAAGGCTTGCTCGAGGGCGAGGACGTCGTCGTAGCGATCCGCTGGTTTTTTCGCCAAACAACGAAGCACGACTTGCTCGAGGTCCGCGGGAATATCGGAGTTGCGCTGTGACGGCGGTATGACTTTCTGGCTGGCATGTGCGATCATGACGGCCACGGGAGATTCATCCTCGAATGGCGGATGTCCGGTTAGCATGTGATACGCGATGGCGCCCAGTGCGTACAAGTCAGTGCGCCCATCCAGTCCACGATCTCCAACGGCTTGCTCGGGAGGCATGTAAAGCGGTGTGCCACTGATTACCTGATCGGTTGTCAACTGCGCCGCACGCGGATCCGCCGTCAGCTTGACCAAGCCAAAGTCAAGCACCTTAATATAGTCACACAGCCCGCCTCGCTCAGAGACGAATAAGTTACCCGGCTTTAGGTCGCGGTGAATCAGGCCGGCGCTATGGGCCTCGGCCAGAGCGCTGCAAGCTTGCCGCAGCAAGTAAATGACACGGCCGGGCGGCAAAGGACCCTCGTGCGCAATCAGTTCGTCGAGACTCAGACCCGGTAGGTACTCCATGACATAGTAGAACGTACCGTCGTCAGCATGACCATAGTCGTAGATATCGATGATGTTCGGATGCGTTAGTCCAGCCGTCGCCTGGACCTCGCGCTCGAAACGAGCCAGCGCCGTGGGGTCATCGGCCGACTCGGTCCGGATCAGCTTCATGGCGCAAGGACGTTTTATCAACACATGTTCCGCCAGGAAAACCTCACCCATACCGCCGCCACCAATCTTCTTAACAAGTTGGTACTGGCCGTATTTCTTCGCGGCGTGCACGTCAGCGCGTAAAGCGTTCAGCACGTGCGAGCTGTATGTCGCTAGGAAAGCCCCGACGACCAAGATCAGCACGTTGGTACTCACGTTGCGCCACGACAACAATTCCGCGACCTGCTCGGCAAGTTCCGGATGTCGTTCCTGAAACAGCACAAGTACAGCGACGGGCGCCAAAGCCATCGTCAGTACGACCTGCGCCGTGCCTTGCCAGCGATGTGGAATGAAGTTTCCGTGGACGATCATCAGCATGAACAGACCGATCATCGCCTCCCGCCCACTGACGAGTAGCTCGGTGAGATTCGCTTGCTGTGCGTCATACACGACTGCACCATAGCGTCCGTAAATCCAAAACAGCGTCAGCACGCCGAATAGTGCGTACTCGACGCCGCGCAAAAAAGTCTGCGTGTATGTTTCCCGGGTATACAAAACCGCAAGAAAACCACCCAGAATCATGAGGCGGACGATCGTCAGGTTCCTGTACAAATTAAAGGCGCCCGACTCGGCAGTTTGATTGGCCACCGCCCAAACAAGTATGATACCGTAGACGACCAGTAACAGGATCGTAACGGCGCGCAACCGCGCGTGCAGCAGCGAGGTCGTTTCGGTCGACAGACTCGGGCCACTGCCGGCGACCAACTCAACATGAAAGCTCTTGGAGGGCGAACCGATGGCCACATCAACGCTCGGCATCAGCTCGACGACTTCGGCTTGCGCATTCGCGCCATGGTCCTCGGTGGAATCTGGGTTTAGCGGTGAAGACATCTATTCAGTCCAAATCATCATGTGGATTGGAGGCGTTGTGTCAGTCTTTGCCCTTGGCCGGGTCGATGGTCTCTTCAACGGCGTTTCTGACTGCCTTGGCTCCGGAACGAGCACGGTCAGACACGCCGCGCAGCCGTTCATCTTCAGCAGCCTTGTTGATCGCTTGCGCGCCCTGGTCCAACTGACCTTTGATTTCCCCTTCCAGCACACCGGCCTCGGCCCTGATTCGCTCGCGGATCGAAGCATCTCTCCCAGCCGTGCCGCTGGCCAACCAGGGTACGAACACAAAGACAAGTACCACAGCCAAGATCGCGATGGCCGGGCCGACCAAACGCGTCGCGGCCCCTTTCATCCGTGCCCAATGTTTATATAGATAGTAGAACGTGAAGGGCGGGATCAAAAACAGGATGCCTTGCCGCAGGCCAATCTTAAAGGGAACGATTGCCACGTAGAAACCGTTGATCGCGAGCCGGCCGATGTTCACCAGGATCACACCCGTCGCTCCCAGCACCGCCAGATTCCGCTGTCTCATAACGACAGCAACCAACAGCAGCAGGAAGAACAAGACTGAGATTAGGTAGGCAAAGTCGTTGGCCCTGCGAAGCAAGGTAAATATCTTGCGCAATTGATTCCAATAGAAACTCTGGAGCTCACTGGGTGGCTTGGTTTGCTCGTGCCGGCGCTGGGCGACAGCCAGATCCGTGGTGAGCGGCGCCGGTCTGTAGCTGGCCGAGTCGCTTATCACCGCCGGCTTTTTTTGGGCAATGTCGGCCGGCTTACTTACCTCCTCGGCCACGAGCTTTAGCTTCACACTTTTCGGCTTCGGTGTGCGCGGCGCCTGTTTCTTCACTTTCTGTGGCCGCCTCGGCATCGAAGAACCGGGCGACGAGGAGCCGGGCGACGAGGCCTGTTCGACGACACTCAGTTGGAACATGCCGCTGGCGACGACCGAGGCCGCTGGCGGCTCGGCTGGAATCTTCAACTGGTGATCGCACTTTTTGCAGCGACCTCGCTTACCGGCAAGTCGCCCGTCCACCTTAAATTGAGTCCCGCAACGAGGGCACGAAAAGTCGATGGTCATTGAGTTGCTCGCGTACCATGGTAGCTTCGACGACACGCCACGTTGCGCAGCGAAACGGGCCGGCGATCGCGTCGGTAACAACAAGCGAACCGGCACGCCTGAGAGGTTGACGTACT
>CBDUAB010000033.1:0-10435 GCA_965365045.1 uncultured Planctomycetales bacterium | reverse complement strand
AAACCGGCTACCGCGCCCAGCAGATGCGGCGGTTGCACGCATTCTATGCGGCGCCGGGAATCCTCGACGAACAGATGATACTCTTTGCTGCGACGGGTCTGACAGCCGGTGAGCCAGAACGCGAAGCGGCGGAGCAAATCGAAAACCTACTTGTAAGCTGGGACGAGGCGCTGGATCTGGTCCGTCGAGGCGAGATTTGCGACGCCAAGACAATGGTTGGATTGTTGTATTGGCAACTGCAATACGGCAATCGCTAGGAATGACAACGGACTAGGCGCCAACGAGCTGCTTGTAGAATTCAATCGACTGGCGTAAGCCCGTTTGAAAATCGACTTGCGGTTCGTAGGCGAGGAGTTTAATTGCCTTGGTGATGTCCGCCAAGCTCTCGCGAACGTCTCCGGCACGCGGTGGTTCGTGAACAGGCTCGACCTTCGTGCCTAACAGCTCATTGAGTAATTGAATCAGCGTCAACAAGCTGGTACTGCGACCGTTAGCCACATTGATCACGTGCCCCGCAGCCTGGTCAGCGTCGGCCGCCAACAAGTTTCCGTGGACGACGTTTGCGACAAACGTAAAATCGCGAGTCTGCTGACCATCGCCGTACACAACGGGGGCTTCGCCGGAGAGCATCCGTGTAATGAAAAGTGGAATCACGGCGGAGTACGGACTGTCCGGGTCTTGACGCGGACCGAAAACGTTGAAATACCGAATGCCGACCGTCTCCAAACCATACGTATGATAAAACGCTTGGCAATAGTACTCACCAGCCAGCTTGGCGACGGCATACGGTGAAAGCGGCGCCGGCAAATCGCATTCGCGTTTCGACGAATACGGTTGGTCGCCATACGCGCTGCTGGAGGCAGCATAAACCACGCGGCGTACGCCAGCGCGACGAGCTTGATCCAATACGTTCACCGTACCCGTTACGCAAGCGTCGTTTGTGTCCAATGGAAACTCAACACTACGCGGCACGGAGGCCAGCGCCGCTTGATGAAAGATACAGTCAACGCCTTGAGCCGCCTTGCCAACTGTGTCGGCGTCCGTGATGTCGCCTTCGATAAGCTCGACCTTGTCCGCAACCTGCTCAAGGTTCGATTGAAATCCGGTGCTCAGGTTGTCGAGCACGCGCACCTGATCACCGCGTTGCACAAGAGCGGTCGCAATGTGCGAACCAATGAAGCCCGCGCCACCTGTTACCAAGAATCTACGCATCTGTTACTAGCCTTTTCGGACAACGGATCGTCAAAGATGTTTGTGTCGATGAATTCTAGCTGATTTAAGTGCCGTTCGATCAATAATTGTCGCCGTCGTTCGTGGGATAGGCTTCTAACCCGTCAACGTGGCCGAAAGTCGACAGGCTGGGCCGGAAGCCTATCCCACGACACTTATTGATGGGTCAGTCCTAAGGGACATTTGTAACAATGATTCCCTGAAATCTGATTCCCGATGTATGAATCACCTGAGCCGTGCGAGCCCGTTCGGTCTTCCCCAGTCGCATTAGGAGGTGCGCGGAATCGGCCGCCTCACAGACCTGTTTTGTGAGCGGATTCAAGATATCGCCGGCATTAATCAGTACTACGGAGTAATCGTCACCTGACAATGCTGAAAACAACTGGCGAATGCGGTCGCAGTCCGGTCCCATCGGTTCAATGAAGTTTCCAGCGGGCAATATCGAAACACCCCGAGTGGCCGTTGGGCGGACCAGATGGGGCCAAAGTTGGATTCGACCACAAGCTTCGCCAAATCCTTCATGACAGTCGACATCAAAGCACTTTGAAAGAGTTTTGTGATTCGTGTCGGTGTCCACAAGCAGTGTGTTGATGTCCCTGTTCGTTCCCAACACACGCGCCACGGACGCTATCACTTGCAATGTATGCTGCATTTCATCTAAATGAGCTACCGCGATCGAACTGGCAGTGTCGTGGGAAAACCCTTTCGTAAACCGACCTCCCAAGTCTTGGAATTGCGACAAATACGTTGATTGACGGAATCTGTCTCTGACCTCTTCTTCAAACGCCGTGGCGAGCGGCGGCGCCGTTGGAGACGGTACGCGTTGGTCAATGGCACAACCGGGTTGCCTTCGTTTCGGATTCGTCATTTCGACTTCCGTGACGTCGCGCTGGCTCGTGCCGTCTTCGAAAATGCGTTCCTCGTCGGGTACAACATCAATCTCTTCACGATTGCCTTTTGAATCCGATGGAACATCGGAACTTTCGTCGACATACGCGGGAATTGGCCGAATACGAGGCTCAAATGTTGGTTGATTTGCGAAATGAGAATGCGATTGTCGTCGACCACCATCCTGCAATACCTGTGAATCCAGCGCGGCAGGCTTGGCGCCAAGGTTGGGACCGTTAGCCGTGCCATGTGATGGCTGCGCCAGACTATCCACGGCGCACGTGCCTGCTAGACCATCGGCATCGTAGGTACTGGCTTGCCACGGCGTCAAAGCGTCCACGACGAAGTGTGTGGCGTCTGGCGCGGCTGAGAACCGCGCCGTATCTTCGAACGTGAATCCTTCGCATTCCGTTTTGTGAGGCGAAGAAAGTCCGACCGTGGCCAACGACGTTGGATTTGAGAGACCGGCATTCAGCAAGTCACTCTTACGTTCACTTCGAAAATGTGGTGGAACGTGTTGTAACACACGGCCACTCGGATCTGCATCGGCCGCATCCACCGTTTTTCCGTCCGCGTTGGCACCGGATTCCAATTTGTGCAGACTTTTCAGCGCTTTAATCAATGACGTTTTCATGCCAGTAAGAAGTTTGAGCTTTGTTTATTTTTCTCGATCCGCGAGATTGGAAAACAGACGGTTTAGCCTGCGACCTGGTTTCGCATTGCGTGGCAACGGTTCTTCATCTTTCTTCATCGCCTTACCTGTGGGATGAATCTCGCCAAATGAAGATTTGAGTTCTCGCTCGGACCGTGATTCCGTGTCGCATTGGGCAACATAATCACAGAAAGTGTCCGATGGATGTTCGCCTCGTTCGACTTCATATACTTTAACGACTTCGCCATTTTCAACAATCGTGTCAAGAACGACGTCCGTAGAAACCGGCTCTTCGGAATCGGCCTCTTCAAAAATGGCCTCTTCGGAAACGGCCTCTTCGGAAACGGCACGGTCCGCAATTATCTCGTCGCGTTCAGTTACGTCCTGCTCCATGTCGTCAGACACCGCCATTTCGATGGTGGGGTTCTCAGATACGACGGTGGCTTCAGGAATTGCAAACTCAGGAACGTCAACTTCAGGAACGGCTACTTCCCGCAAAGTGAAGTCAACCGGATTTTCAAAAGTGACATCGCCTCGAACACCCTCTTCTACCCTTGTGTCGCCGTCGTCGGCGTACTCATCGGCTATGCTATCTGGAAACACGTTGTCCGCAGTCGTGGCATCGGCAACCGCGTTTCCATGCAATCGATTTTCATCCGTGTCCTCAACGTCGTCGACCGAATCAACGGTTGAAACCAGACTTCGTGGTGATCCAATTTCGCTGGCCAACTGCCAGGGCTGACCCTTTGCTGCCGCAAGGGAAAAACGATCCAATGCGGTTTGCAATTCCTGACCACACTGACTTGTAACCGGTGGTTGGCAATTAACAACTCGATTTAGAAGCGAACTGGGGCGGTCAACGATGACTTCTTCTTCCGCGAATTCTTCCAGAAATGGGTTTTCGGCTGTGGGAAGATGTACGCCGTCGTTGTAGCGGTTTAAGTGCGCCTCGAGCACATCGAGACATTTCTCAGCATCAATTTGGGCTGCGTTCATCGGTTCGGCTTCGAGGCGATCTGCTTCGATGGGCTCCAAATCAAACGACTCGGGTTCATCGAATTGCACCATGGTGTCGACTTCGAATTCCGGCCCAAGCGGTGAAGCGTTGTTCGTCCGCGCGGCCGAAGTTTCAAATGGCCGTTGCGGACTTTCTTGGCTCAATGGATGCTGAGGTTCACGGTCGATTTTTGTTTCTTCTACCGGTTCGGTTACGGCGATCTCGGCCGCCGTGTTAGCAAACGTCTCTTGGTCAAGAGAACCGAATTCAATAATCTCATCGACCGACGTCTTCAAATCTTTTTCGGGCGGAGGCAAATGCTGCAGGTCGGACCACGCCTCACGAATGCCGTGTTCATCCAACTGCGAACGACTTGCTGTCGCGGCGAGCAACAAAGCGTGATCGCACAACTGATTGATGAGTCGAGGAGTACCACCGGAAAACTTGTGAATTGCCGATAATGCGCCCGCGATGAAGACGTCGTCGGCATGGCCTTCCACGCGATCAAACTGCCGGCGAATATAGGCCGCGGTCTCCTCGTTTCGGAAAGGCTCCAAGTAACAGCGCGCGGCGATCCGTTGGTTGAATGACTCCAAATTTGGAACACTGAGGATTTCCTCAAGCCGCACGTTGCCGGACAACACTACGTGGACGCACCAATTCCCGTCACGCACGATGCTGCTCAGCATGCGCAAGTCCTCGAACAACTCCACGTTGAGGTGATGGGCATCATCGAACAACAGCACGGTGCCTGAATGCGACGCGTCTCGCGAAGTCAGGTAATCAATAAGCGATAGCCGCAGCTCGCCTTCGTCCAAATCACGATAAGGTCGCCCCAATTCGAACAAAATGTTTTGGAATAAAGCTCGGCGCGTCGTCAGCCCAGAACACGAGATCAAGGCGACTGCCGTGCGTGTGCGAAAATGACCTAACAATTGGTGACACAACGTCGACTTTCCGCTGCCAGCTGAGCCGATCAAGAGACCCGGCCCCGCGCCGCGCTGCACACAGGAAATCAATGACTTGCGTGCTGACTCCGATGATTCGGCCGGATAATAGTCATCAACCCGAGGCGCGGCGGCAAACGGTCGGCGCCGAAATCGAAACCAAGATTCGTACATGGTCTGACTCCTCAATTGTTCAGGGAAAGGTACGCCGTTATCGGCAGCCCCAAGGATTTCTTCACATCTTTGACCGAATACAAGTCCGCTGGCACTTTCACGAAGTTCTGCAGGACGGTGAAGATGACTAAACCCGTAACGGCTCCAAACGCCACCAATCGCCAGATGCTCAGCCGGGGCTGATGGTGGCCAACGACTCGCGGTGCTTTCGTGATCATTGGAAACCCGCTAGATTTCGTTGATCGATCGATCACAGCGGCCAATGCTTCTTGGGCCTCAACAAGACCCCTTTGCAGTTCCCGATGAGCGTCCAATTTCTCGATGCGCGCTAATTCGAGTTCCATGTCGATCTCTTCTGGCGGCAGTGGCACCGCATTGGCAAAGCCCGGTACCAAACCGGATTCCAGACCAATTCCCGCTTCTTGCCCACGGTCCGTCGGCTCTGGCTCAACACCGGCACCACCCGAGGACTTAGCAGTTTGATCGAGCAGCAATTCGAGTTGGCCGATTTCGAGGTCAACACGACTCACAGCCGCATGGTCCATCGCGAATCGTGTTAGCAACTCCTGCCGCTCGGTTTTAGATTTTGCAAGGGCTCGTTCCACGACATCGTATTCTTGATTTCTATTGGCCGTGGCCGAAAGCTCCTTGTCGCCACTGAGGAGGACTTGAGCACGGTGTTGCGCTTCGGCCTGTTGAACTCTAAGCGCAAACAGCTCCTCGCGACGACGTTCGATTTGTTCGGTGACAAACTTTTCTATCGCGTTTTCCACGGAAATGACTCGGTCTTTCGCGTCAAGAACCTCATCACTCGGCGTATCCGAGAGCGGCTCCGCAGAGGCTCCAAATGATGTCACGGGCGGGTTGTCAACCACATGATGGAGAAGTGACGTGAGAACCGTCACGCTACTTTCTGGGGTCATATCGTCGTAACGAATTGTGACGCAAGTACCTTTCTCGGTCGCATTAGGTTTTTCCGAAACAGTCAGCGAGCGACGAACGCGGGTGGTCCAAGTGTCTAGGTATTTACGCGCTTCGTCGGCTGGCAATCCGTCAGTAACATGCAGTCCCATCCCGACGGATTCGATCAACTCTTTTGATCTGAGTCGTTGGACGCAAGACGGTTGCACAGAGTCTCGATTGTGGGAACCTGCCGGAGGCGGCACCGTTAACGTTGCCTGCGCCGTAACGGATGCTGGCGTGGGCCGCTTCAGCGCAGCGACTAAAAGAATCGTGGCGACACCGATCACGACAATCAGGTAAGCACGACCGCGAAGTCGACGTAAAAGTGCCGTGGATTCAAGCAATGAATGTGAGAACAACTTCATTTTCGAGCTGAATAAACTTCTAGCTGAGCGAGTGTCAAATAAAGGAAGATGAGCGGTTTCACGTTCCGAATCGACGCTTCCCTGCTTAAACCTTAAACTTGGTCTAAAGGAAAAACGTTGACTGTAAGTCTGAAGAGCCTACGGTATCTAGTGAGACACCACAGAAAGCAGAACAGGGGCAATTGGGGCTGATTTACGAACATCATCTCGATCACGCCTTAAGATCACGCGCAAGTTGTCGTTACCAGACGAATTCAAATTCAAAACATGCCGTTATTCCAAGTAAAGATCTGCGGTATCACCCGTGTCGACGACCTCAAAATGGTTGCACATGCGGGTGCTGATGCGATCGGCCTGAATTTCTATCCCCGGAGCCAACGTTTCCTGCGGGAAGAAGAAGCAGCCGGGATCGTAGCAGCATTGCCAGCAGAAATTGCTCGCGTCGGCGTGTTTGTAAACGAAGAACCGGAAACAATATTGCACATAGCAAATACGCTCGCTCTGGACTTTGTTCAACTCCATGGCGACGAAACCTTTGAGCAAATACGCTCACTCCACGGGCAAGCCTATATCCGTGCGTTTCGTTTGGGACTCGATGGTTTTGATACAATACTCCAGTTCCTTGCCGATTGCCGCCAACTCGATTGCCTCCCTGCGGCCGTGCTTGTGGATGCACACGTGAGCGGACAATTCGGCGGAACGGGAACAACGGTTGATTGGCACCAGCTGGGGCAGCGACGAACCGAATTGGAAGAAATCCCGTTGATATTGGCCGGCGGGCTGAATCCAGCGAATGTAATCGAGGCCATCAGGGCTGTGAGACCTCAGGCGGTCGACACCGCCAGCGGGGTTGAGTGCGAACCTGGAAAAAAAAGCGAACGCCTCGTTGAGGATTTCGTGGCTCGCAGTATGGCCGCCCTTAAAGACAATTGATTTATTGTTAGATTTTCGAAATATTCGCTAGACCCGTTTGAATGTGGTCCGTGTTGTGGTTTGTGCACCCAGAAAATGTGCGAGGAAAGATCGCGGACCACACGAGCATACGACCACGGACACAACCTACACTTGTATCATCGGTTAAGCAAACAATTGCCTTACCGACTTTCGTCACCGTGTTGCGACAACGACCAAGCGGACCTTAAGATAGTAGCCGGTTGTACTCGGATAAATTAGCCTTCTGGAGAAACATGTAGTGTCTCAAGTCGATACAAAACTGCCGTACAAAGTTAAAGACCTCTCGCTGGCCGATTGGGGCCGTCGTGAAATCATGTTGGCCGAAAACGAGATGCCTGGCCTCATGGCCTTGCGTAAGAAATTCGGTCAATCCAAGCCGCTGAGTGGCGCGCGAATCGCCGGCTGCCTACACATGACAATTCAGACGGCCGTCCTGATCGAGACGCTCATCGAACTGGGTGCCGAAGTGACGTGGAGTAGTTGCAATATCTTCTCAACCCAAGATCACGCGGCCGCGGCAATCGCGGCGGCTGGAATTCCTGTTTATGCTTGGAAGGGGGAGACTGACGAAGAATACGAGTGGTGTGTCGAACAAACCCTCGTTTTCTCTGATGGCCAGTCGTTGAACATGATTCTCGACGACGGTGGTGACCTGACAGCCATCGTGCACAAGAGTTTTCCTCAGTATCTCGAAAACATTCGCGGACTTTCCGAAGAAACCACGACCGGTGTCAAGGAATTACGCAAAATGTTGGAGAAGGGTCAGCTCAAGGTTCCGGCCATCAATGTCAACGACTCGGTAACTAAGAGCAAGTTCGACAATCTCTACGGTTGCCGCGAGTCATTGGCCGACGGCATCAAGCGGGCCACCGATGTTATGGTCGCCGGCAAAGTCGTCGTGGTGGCCGGCTACGGGGATGTCGGCAAGGGCTGTGCGTTCTCGATGCGTAGCTATGGAGCGCGCGTAATCGTGACGGAAATCGACCCAATCAACGCTCTACAAGCCGCCATGGAAGGCTATGAAGTGACAACGATGGACGAAGCCGCTTCCGTAGGTAACATCTTTGTCACGACGACCGGCAACCGCGATATCATCCTCGGTCGGCATATGCAAGTGATGAAGAACGACGCGATTGTCTGCAACATCGGACACTTCGATCTCGAGATTGATATTTCGTGGCTCAATTCCCAAAAGGATGTTTCGAAGGTTGAGATTAAGCCACAAGTGGACCGCTACACCTTTCCCGATGACCACTCGATAATCGTGCTGGCCGAAGGCCGACTCGTGAATCTTGGATGTGCTACCGGACATCCCTCATTCGTGATGTCCAACTCGTTCACCAACCAGGTCCTCGCCCAGATCGCGTTGTGGACGGAGTCTGAAAAGTTCGACATCAACGTCCATGTCCTGCCGAAGGAACTAGACGAAGAAGTAGCCCGCCTGCACTTGGATCAGTTGGGTGTCAAGCTCACCCATTTGACGCCCGAGCAGGCAGACTACATCGGCGTGCCGGTAAATGGACCTTACAAGCCGGACTACTACCGGTATTAAGTCCATGGCAAGCATCCAGGCATTTCACGGACTGCGATACGACTTGGGGCACGTCGGCCAACTGAGCAACGTGACGGCCCCGCCGTACGACGTCATCGATGCGGATCTACAAAAGGAATTGTATGAGCGTCACCCAGCCAACGTCGTGCGTCTGATTCTCAATCGCGCTGAACCGGGCGACAACGATGACGATCGCTATCAGCGCGCGGCGCGGTTTCTAAAAAACTGGCGGCGCGAAGGTGTGCTACAGTCCGAATCGCAAGCTGCCGTTTATGTCTACCACCAGGTTTTTCAGCATGATGGACGACAGTACACACGCGGCGGATTCATGTGCCGGGTACGGCTCGAACGTTTTGGCGAAGGGCAAATCTACCCGCACGAGCAAACCCATTCGGCCGCCAAAGCGGATCGTCTCCGCCTGATCAACGCCTGCCACGCCAACCTGAGTCAGATCTTTGGTCTCTACCCTGACGCTCAGAACGCGACCCGCCAGCTGCTCGACAACACGATCGCCGGCACGATCCCGCTGGAAGCCACGGACCACTTGGGCGTTGTTCACCGCGTTTGGCCCATAACGGACGTCACCACGCTGACAAAGCTAAGCAGCCTGATGGGCCCCAAACCGCTGTTCATCGCGGACGGCCATCATCGCTACGAAACTGCTTGTAATTACCGTGATCAACTTGCCGCCGCCGGGGACCTGCCAGCAGAACACCCTGCCAATTCCGTGCTCATGATGTGTGTCAGCATGAGCGACCCCGGCATGGTCGTGCTGCCAACCCATCGCTTGTTCCGTGGACTGCCGGAGCTAGACAGCGATGAACTCCGCACCAAACTTGGTGATTGTTTCCACACGCGGATTGCCGGCGAGGGTTGCGATCTCGCTGAAATGCTCTGGACCGACATCGAAACCTCGGACGAGCAAGGTAATTTGGCCTTCTTTACCGGCGCCGACGAGCGCTGGACTTTGGCAAAAATCACGGACCTGGGCCGCCAGCGAATGAAATCTTTGGCCGGCGATCAAAGTGATGATTGGCGCGGGTTAGGCGTGAGTATCCTGCACCGCCTAGTGATCGACGAACTGCTCGGCGCCACTAACTTGCCAAAACCAATGTATGTACACGACGTCGCCGAAGTCGTCCGCGGATTAGCAGCCGGTGATACGACGGAGCGTGATGCGACGGGTCAGCAGGGTGAAGGAGGCAAGTTTCCGCTGGCGGCCATGGTAATGCCGGCTTCACTCGATCACATTCGCGCGATCAGCGAACACGGCGAACGCATGCCGGCGAAGAGTACGTATTTCTATCCGAAGCTTCTCAGCGGCCTCGTCATCAATCCGCTGGAGTAAGTTGCTAGCATCCGAAGATGGCTTCGAGCGACTTTCGCATCACGTTCGCATCGGGCTCTTGCCCGGTCCAATACTCAATTCCAATCACCCCCTGGGCGACCAACATTCCCAATCCGTCGATCACTTGACAACCTCGCTCGCGAGCGGATCGAACGAGATGGGTCGTGGGCGGATTGGGTATCACGTCCGCGACCACCATGTCCGCCCGTAGTGAATCCGCAGCCACCGGTACCCGGCCATCCACGTCTGGATAGAGACCGATCGACGTTGCATTGACGAGGATATCAATGCCTGTGGGAATCGAGAATTCACCGTCCAGCGGCACAAACTCCACGTCCAGCTCGCCTTGGACAACGTCGCTGACC
>CBDUAB010000032.1:0-10438 GCA_965365045.1 uncultured Planctomycetales bacterium | reverse complement strand
AGGTTGTCACGCGTATTGCGGATTGATCTTGTCCGGGTCAACACCCAACGATTTGATAGCGCCGGCCACTGTTTCCGCCGCAACTTTTCCTTGCTGATGCAGTCGATGCAAAGCGGCAATCACGATGCACTCGGCGTCGACTTCGAAATGGCGTCTGAGCGTCTCGCGGGTTTCGCTGCGACCCATTCCGTCCGTACCCAGTGCGAACAGTCCACCGGGGACCCACGGGGTAATTTGTTCCGCCAAGGCCTGGACGTAGTCCGAAGCGGCGATGTACGGGCCTTCTTCGCCGTCGAGAACTGTTTCGATATACGCGCGGCGTGGCTTATTGGTTGGATTTAGCATATTCCATCGCTGACAAGCACGTGCTTCGCGACGCAACTCGGTATAGCTGGTAACACTCCAGACGTTGCTGGAAATGCCAAACTCCTCGGCCAGCAGTTTTTGCGCTGCCAAAGTCGATTGCAGGATTGGACCGCTGCCGAGCAACTGGACCTTGAGCTGCCCATTATCCGCGTCCACCGTGGACAATTTGTAGATACCCTTGATGATACCTTCCTCGACACCCTCCGGCATGGGCGGCATGACGTAGTTTTCATTTTCAACGGTAATGTAATAGATCGCGGTCTCGCCGTCCTCGTAGAGCCGTTTCAGGCCGTCCAAGACGATAATTGCGATCTCGTAGGCATACGCCGGATCGTAAGAGCGAACGTTGGGAAACGCGATTGCGTTCAACAGGCTGTGACCATCTTGATGCTGGAGCCCTTCGCCATTCAAGGTGGTACGGCCGGCCGTTCCGCCGATCATAAATCCTTTGGCGCGCATGTCGGCGGCGGCCCAAATCAAGTCACCAATCCGCTGAAATCCGAACATTGAGTAATAGATAAAGAATGGAATCATGTTGATTCCATGCTGGGCATACGACGTCCCGGCGGCGATGAACGATGCCATGGATCCCGCCTCGGTAATCCCTTCCTCAAGGATTTGGCCGTTTTGTGCTTCCTTGTAGTAAAGCAATTGGTCGGAATCAACCGGTTCGTACAATTGCCCCGTGTGAGCATAAATACCCACCTGACGGAACATGCCTTCCATACCAAAAGTGCGTGACTCATCGGGCACGATCGGCACGACGTTTTTGCCGATGTTCTTGTCGCGTAAGAGCTTCGTCAATAGTCGCACGAAGCCCATCGTTGTGGACATGATTTTGTCTTTGCTGCCAGCAAGAAACTCGCTGTACTCGCTGATTCTGGGCACTTCCATCCGCGGATGCTCGGTCGGACGGCTGGGCACGGACCCACCCAACGCCTCGCGGCGCTGACGCAGGTACTTCATTTCGACACTATCTTCAGGCGGTCTGTAGAACGGTGCCTCGGCAACGTCGTTGTCGGAAATCGGAATACCAAAGCGGCTGCGGAACTCGCGTAATTCTTCTTCATTCGCTTTCTTGACATTGTGCGCGATGTTCTTACCCTCACCCACTTCGCCAAGCCCATATCCCTTGATCGTCTTGGCCAGGATTACCGTTGGGCGGCCGTTCCTCTGCTGCGTTGCGCGTTTGAAAGCCGCGTGGACTTTTTCAGGATCATGTCCGCCGCGGCGCATGCGTTGAAGCTTGTCGTCGGAATAGTTACTGACCAATGCTTCCAACTCAGGATACTTGCCAAAGAAATGCTCGCGAATGTAAGAACCGGGCATACTGGTGTACTTTTGATACTGCCCGTCAACAACTTCGTTCATGCGTTTGGCGAGCAAACCGGTCTCATCGGCGTCCAAGAGCGGATCCCAGTCGTCGCCCCAAATGACCTTGATCACGTTCCAGCCGGCCCCGCGAAAAAGCCCCTCGAGTTCCTGGATGATTTTTCCGTTGCCGCGCACGGGCCCGTCGAGGCGTTGTAGGTTGCAGTTGATGACAAAAATGAGATTATCGAGCGCTTCACGCGACGCCAACGTGATGGCACCCAAAGTTTCCGGTTCGTCACATTCGCCGTCACCCAAGAACGCCCAGACGCGAGAGTCTCCCGTTTTCTTGATGCCGCGATCCTGCAAGTACTCGTTAAAGCGGGCTTGATAGATGGCCATGATCGGAGCCAGACCCATCGAGACCGTGGGGAACTCCCAAAAACCGGGCATCAACCATGGATGCGGATAGGACGACAATCCCCGCACCGGTTGCAGCTCGCGCCGAAAGCGTTCGAGGTTGTCTTCATCGAAGCGGCCTTCGACAAAAGCGCGGGCATAGATGCCGGGCGAAGCGTGTCCCTGGAAATAAATCTGGTCACCGCTGTAACCGTCTTCGCCGCGGCCGCGAAAGAAGTGATTAAAGCCGACTTCGTACAAGGTTGCGGCCGAAGCGTATGTCGAAATGTGACCGCCGATGCCATCAAACTGTTTGTTGGCGCGAACCACCATTGCCATGGCATTCCAGCGGATAATGCTTTTAATGCGCCGCTCCGTTTCGCGATGTCCCGGATAGGCGGGCTGCTGGTCGGCTGGAATCGTATTGATGTACGGCGTCGAGGTGCGCGGCGGACGTTCAACGCCTGCCTGGCGTGCCTGGTTTTCGAGGACCTCAAGCAAGAAAGACGTACGTTCTGGTCCCCGGCTTTCCAAAACATAGTTGAGCGAATCGAGCCATTCCGCGGTTTCCGTCGGATCAATGTCGACCGGGACTTCATCTACTTCATTGGCTTGCGATTGGTCGTCCCGAATTTTGGCATCGGCCATGTCATAACCTCGAAAAAGTCAGGAACAAATGAATCGCGACAGCCTCATTGTCGACCACCCGTGGGCAGACGTAAAGTCATCGTCGTTTCGGCTTGAAAATCTCCGTGGCCGTGCCGTAAAAGACTTCGCCGGCGTTCATCAGCGTTTCGCTCAGCGTAGGATGGGCGTGAATCGTGTTGGTAACGTCGCGCATTTCGCAGCCCATCTCAATGGCCAAAACAGCCTCGGCAATCAACTCACCCGCACCTGGCCCACAGATTCCGCACCCCAGGACCCGCTCGGATTCTGGATCGACCAACCATTTCGTGACGCCTTCGATTCGACCCAACGCCTGTGCCCGTCCACTTGCGCCCCAAGGGTAAAGCGCCACTTGATGCGGCACGTTTTCTCGCTTGGCATCTCCTTCGGTGAGTCCGGCCCAAGCCACCTCGGGATCGGTGAACACAACGGCGGGAATCGCAGCGGGTTCGAATACGACGTTCTTACCCAGGATCACTTCGACCGCCACCCTGGCTTCGTGGGACGCCTTGTGGGCGAGCATCGGCTCGCCGGCAACGTCACCGATAGCAAAAATGTGTGGATCTCGCGTGCGCTGCTGCGTGTCGCAGCCGACAAAACCGCGCTCGACAATCTCCACGGACGTGTTTTCCAAACCAAGACCACCGCTGGTGGGACGGCGACCGACGGACACTAACACTCGATCAAAATACTCGACACCGTATTTGTTGGGGCCCTCGAATGCCACTTCAATAGAATTCCCATGATCCCCCAGCGAACCGACCTTCGTATCCAAATAAACACGGTCTTCAACCAACTCGTGGATCTTCTTGGACAAAGGTTTTACGAGATCACGATCGGCACCGGGCAAGAGTCCGTCTGTCAGCTCGACGATGCTGACTCGCGTGCCAAGCCTGGCGTAAACTGTGCCCAATTCGAGCCCGATATAGCCACCGCCAACGACCAGCAAGGACTGGGGGATTTCGGGCAGCTCCAGTGCGCCGGTGGAATCCATCACGCGTGGGGAATCCGACGACAACGACGGTGGCATCGCGGGCGTGCTACCGGTGGCCAGAATCAGGTGATCGAACGTGAGCTGGCAGTCGTCGGGGATGGAATCATGGTCACCATCGAGCCGTAACGTCGTCGAGTTTTCGAAGATGCCGCGGGCGTGAATTACGGTGACTTTGCGGCGCTTCGCCAGCTGTTTAAGTCCACCTGAAAGTGTCGAAATGACTTTCTCTTTGCGAGCGCGTAATTGTTCGAGCGCGATTTGAGGCTGACCAAAGCTCACGCCCCAGTCATGCGAAAGCTCCTCGACTTCGCTAATAACGCGCGCCACATGCAGCAGAGCTTTGGACGGTATGCAACCGCGCAGTAAGCAAGTACCACCCAAACGCGGTTCGGCTTCGACCAGCGTGACCTCCAGGCCTTCGTCGGCAGCCAAAAAAGCGGCCGCGTAACCACCCGGTCCGCCTCCGAGTACCACCAGGGGTGAATGCATCTGAACGGAACACTAGCGAGAAAGGAATTCGACGACCGTGTTGACGTCGACGGGTAAACTAATGTCGCTGGGACCGGGCAAGCTCTGCACCGTGGCACGGAGCGTTTCCTTGTCAAAAGAAACCCAATCCAGTGGCTCGCCGGTGAATTCTTCGGCCATCGAACGATACACTTCCTGCAAGTTCTTTTTCGCCCGGACCGTAATTACATCACCTTGACGCAACATAAATGATGGCTTGTTAACCGTCGTTCCGTTTATCTGAAAATGCCCGTGAACAATTCCTTGCCGTGCCTGAGGTCGAGTCTTTACAAAGCCCGCTCGACGCACAACGTTGTCGAGCCGTCGCTCAATGGTCATCAGCAAAAGCTCACCAGTGTTTCCCTTGGTGCGACCCGCCTTGCCAAAGTACCGTCGCAGTTGTCGCTCACCCAGACCATAATAATGCTTGATCTTTTGCTTTTCCATCAACGCGAGACCGTAGTTCGAAGGACGACGACCGCGCGTGTGCATGCCTGGGGGTTGGTCGCGTCGCTCAAAAGCGCGACCGGCACCAGCATTTTCGTATACCAACATACCCAAGCGACGATTGATTCGACCCTTGGGACCTACGTAACGGCCCATAAGATTGTAACTCCTCTGCCACCATGGACATCGGGAAAGCCCCCCGACGCACCTCGTCTCGTCTTGCGACTCCGGGAAAACCTAATATCGTGACGGAAAACGGCGTTTTGGACAAGGGGGAGTTGTTCAGCATAACCCGCGTGGGTGCGGGAACGCACTTTGCAAAGCTGCTCGATACAACGAAAATCAACGAGATATCGCTCGGAGACACGGGTATTCGTTGGAATTGAATGAACTGGCGAACCGACTGCGACGTAGGATTTGATTGGCATGGACTGCACTATCTAATACGTGCAGAACGGACCGAGCGTCAAACAAACAGTAACACCGACCAAACTGACTCTAGCGAAGATTCTCCACCCGATGTTCTGGCCAATCGTTCTATATAACTTGATGCTGTTGCCGGTCGACGCCGCCGTCGTTTTTTATATTTGGCGCCGGCGTGACTTTCATGGCTGCGTGTTGGGTGTCATGTGCGTGGGCGTATCCAGCCTATTCGTGGCCTTGGCCGCTGCCGATAGGTACCTAATGCTGCAACTGACCTGCATTGGCTGGTTCGCGCACATTCCGTTGGTCATGTTTTTGGGAGCGTGGATCAACCGACGACATTCAAAGTTATCGGCAGCCACTGGCCTGTTGGCGGGACTCGCGCTGGTTGTTGTCGCCGTGGATGCATTCTGGCTGGAACCCACTTGGCTCGAAGAAACCCATTACTCAATTACGTCCTCCAAGCTCTCTCATCCTCTGCGGATCGTCGTGCTCGCGGACGTACAGACCGATGTGATCGGAGATTACGAACGCCGGGTGCTGCAACGATCGCTGGATCTCAAGCCGGATATGATCTTGCTGGCCGGCGACTACTTGCAAGTCGATGACGAAAGCACACTTGCATCGCTTCGCAAAGAGCTTAACGCGTATCTGCGCGAAATTGGCTTTGCGGCGCCGCTTGGTGTGTTTGCCGTCGAAGGTAACAATGACAAGGGCTCGTGGTTGGAGCTATTTGACGACTTGCCCGTCCATGCCGCTTGTGAAACAGTCCCAATCGATCGAGGGAACATTCGCGTTACTTGTCTGTCGATGAACGACTCATTCATGACGGATACGCACGTCCAGGGTACGGATAAGTTCCACATCACCCTAGGACATGCACCGAACTTTGCGCTGGGCGATGTCCAAGCGGATTTGCTCGTGGCCGGTCATACTCACGGCGGTCAGGTCCGCTTGCCCGGAATCGGCCCGATCATCACATTGTCCGCCGTGCCGCGCAAGTGGGCAACCGGCATGACCGATCTAGGCAACGAAAAGAAACCTGAAAAGAAACTCATTGTCTCCCGTGGAATTGGCATGGAGCGGGCCGGGGCACCACGAGTACGCTTTCTTTGCCGGCCGGAACTCGTCATCATTGACGTTGCACCAGCCATCGCCGCCGACGCCGAACCGACAATTGATGGATTGGCGAAGGTTTTGCCTTAGTTGACATCCGGCCCTGGCAATCGAAAATCGGTAATCACGGTTTTCATTCATTCCTTGCCTCCGGAGATCTATTCCATGCTTCGTTTACTTTTCACGTTACAGCTTGGACTCATACTTCTCGTCGGATGCGGCCAGTCGACGTATGATGAACGTCTGGAAAACCGCATCAGCGAACTCAAAAACTCGCCACCGGCCGCTGCCGAAAACGACGCGCAGGACGAAGGCGATGAAGAATCAGATGAAGAGACGGATGAGGAAAACGCTTCCGAAGAACCAGCAGAGGAAGGCTAGGATTCGAGTAACAAATAACGACGGACAATACCATGGCTTATAATCTTCCCGAACTTCCACCGTTGCCTTCCGCCGCGGACAAGGAAGTTTTGCTCGTCGCCAACGGCGACCTACGACTGTCGGCCAACCAGAACTGCTGGCCGGCGCAACACGCGATGGAGCAAGCATTAACGGACGCCGTGTCGGCCTGCGGATACACGTTGCGGCGCGCTCACGGGTTTAACGAAAACGAGCAGCATGGATTCATCAGTTCGCAAAAACAAGGTCTCGAGGTCTTTGCGCGGATTGATCCAACCGCACCGCTAATCGTAGCCGAAGCGGTCTGGCAGTATTCCCATCACCTGCTTCCCGGCTTGATCTCGCATCGTGGACCTCTGCTAACCGTGGCCAACTGGTCGGGAACCTGGCCAGGGTTGGTCGGCATGCTAAATCTCAACGGTTCACTGACCAAGGCCGGCGCCCCGTACTCGTCGCTCTGGAGTGAAGACTTTGCGGAAGACCGATTCCGCTCGAATCTTCGCACGTGGTTGGAAACAGGCCAAGTGCGACATGCCACCGACCATGTGAAACCACTGAGCGAAGTGTCAGTCGGTGACGAAGAACGGCATCTCGGCGAAACACTTGCCGCGCAGCTGCTGCGTGAAAAGGCCGTCATGGGAGTTTTTGACGAAGGCTGTATGGGCATGTTCAACGCGATTATCCCAGATCACCTCCTAAATCCCACCGGCGTTTACAAGGAACGCCTAAGTCAATCGGCACTGTACTACGAATCGACACAAGTGGCCGATGACGAGGCGTCAGCCGTACGCGGTTGGATGGAAGATCGTGGCATGCGGTTCCAAACCGGACCGAACCATGACAGTGATTTGACGGACGCGCAGATTTCAATGCAGTGCAAGATGTACGTCGCGGCGTTGCGCATCGCGGATGACTTTGGCTGTGCAACGATCGGCATTCAGTACCAACAGGGCCTCAAAGACCTCATGCCGGCGAGCGATTTGGTGGAGGGTACACTCAACAACACCGAGCGGCCGCCGGTACGCAGCCGCGACGGCCAGCGGGTGCTATACGCCGACCAGCCACTGCCGCACTTTAACGAAGTCGACGAGTGCGCTGGCCTGGACGGTCTGCTGACGTACCGAGTCCACAACGCAATGGAGCAACCGGTGGAAAACACGCTACACGATTTGCGCTGGGGAGACCGTGACGAATCGGGCACGACGGACGAATATGTGTGGGTCTTGTTGATCAGTGGATCCGCGCCGCCGGAGCACTTTATCGGCGGCTGGCGCGGCGCCACCAGCGAGCGCCAACCCGCCATGTACTTTCCCAATGGAGGCGGCACACTGAAGGGCATCTCCAAGCCAGGCGAAATCGTTTGGTCGCGCGTGTACGTCGAGGACAATCGGCTTAAAATGGACCTGGGCCGCGCTGCGGTCGTCGAGCTACCCGCGGCCGAAACCGAACGCCGGTGGCAAGCGACCACTCCGCAGTGGCCGATCATGCACGCGGTAACCTATGGAGTGTCACGTGACCAAATGATGGCACGACACAAGAGCAACCATATCCAAGTAGCCTACGCTCACGACGCCGGCATGGCCGACCGCGCGGCACTCGCCAAAGCGTCCATGGCGAGCGCCCTGGGCCTAGAGGTCGCGATGTGTGGGTCGCGTAAAGATGGCACCGGCTGGGCGTAGGTTGGGAGCTACATCGACGTTGACGAAGATCTCGACAACGTTTGGACGATCCAGCAATGCACTTAGTAAGTTTGAACGTGTTATGAGAAACGTAATCCAGCAATCCGTCACATTTCCGGCGACAGCGCATACGCTGTTCGAGATGTACATCACTCCAGCCGGGCATGAAGCCATTACCGGAGCGAAGGTAATCATCGGCGCGGAAAAGGGCGCCGATTTTCGTGCCTTTGACGGGATGCTGACCGGCAGCATCCTGGCGGTGGTCCGGCCGACGCTCATTGTCCAGTCGTGGCGCTCGATGAAGTTCAAGCCGGATGACTCGGATTCAACTTTGGTCCTCACGTTCTCACCCGAGGAAGATGCTGGAAGAATTGATCTTGTACATCTAGACGTCCCCGACCATGACTACGATGGCGTAAATCAAGGTTGGGAGGAGCACTATTGGATACCTTGGCGCCGATATCTAGAGAATCGATGACTCGAAATTGGGGTGGAGGAACACACTTTGCAAAGATGCACGTTAGCCCGACGCGCGAGCGAGAGACACAAGGTTAATTGACGCTTAGCTAATCTCGTGGTCCGGATAGCAGATTCTCGTGCAGATATCGGGTCATTAGCTCATGCAAGTGGCGGGTCGTACCCTCTCCTTCGCGGATCGCGTGCGTACGATTCGGGTAGGCCATCATCGTGAAATGCTTGTGATTGCGAACAAGTTCATTGATCAACATTTCCGTTGTCTGGTAGTGACAGTTGTCGTCACCCGTACCGTGGATGATCAGCAAGTTGCCTTGCAATTGTTTCGCGAAATGAAGCGGTGAGCCATTGGTATAGCCTTCGACGTTGTCATTCGGTAGACCCATGTAGCGCTCTTGATAAATCGTGTCGTAATAACGTTGATTGGGGACTGGCGCAATCGAAATGGCAGTACGGTAGAGGTCGGGAAACTTGAAGATAGCGTTGAGGCTCATGGATCCACCACCGCTCCAGCCCCAGACTCCAACTCGTTCGGAATCCAAATAGGGACGATCTTCGAGCATCTGCTTGATTGCCGCCGCCTGTTCCCGTGGTGCTAGAACACCCACCTGACGATAGACGATCTTTCGCCAATCTCTGCCTCGCGGCGACGGAGTCCCGCGATTGTCGAAACTCATGACAAAGTATCCCTGCTGGGCTAACATCTGGTGCCAGAGGTATCTGTTTCCAAACCACCGATCCAATACCGTTTGACCTGCCGGCTCGCCGTAGACGTAGATAAGTAGCGGGTACTTCTTGGTTGAATCGAAGTTCGGCGGTTGGATGCACCATGCGTCGAGTTGCACATCCTCGCCAACGTTGACTCGAAAAAAATCGGTCTTACCAAGCTTGAGCTTTCTCAATCGTTTGCGCAGCTTCTTGTTGTTTTCGAGTTTTTTTAACACGTTGTGTTCCGGCAATTGCACCAACTCGGTTCTGGGTGGTTTGCCAAAACGAGACCACGAATGAAAGGCGAACTTCGCCGTGGACGAGAAATCGTAGCCATGGGTACCTTTCCGTTTGGCGGGAGTCACTCGCTGAATGTCGGTCCCGTCGAAACAGGCACGATAGAGATATCGTTGTGTCGGGTTGTCAGGCGACGCGAGGAAATAGAGGAAACCTGATTCTTCGTCGACTTTAAGCAGACGAATGACGTCAAAGTCGCCGGGCGTTGCAAGCTGCGTTTCGGAGCCATCGCGAGACACGAGATACACGTGCCGCCAGCCATCCCGCTCGCTAATCCAAGTGAACCGTTCACCGTTCTCGATCCAAAATATTTCGTCATGGACATCGACCCAAGCTTTATCTTGTTCAACGATTACGATTGCTGCTTTGGTTTGTCTTATGCTGGCCACCATCACACGATTTCTATTCTGCAATCGATTAAGCTGCTGAATTACAAGCTGATCCGTGTTCCCGATCCATTCCATGCGCGCGACGTAGTGGTCACGCTGATCACCGGGTAGCTGTATGAATCGCGTTTTCGCGGACGCGACATGGGCAATACCAATCCGACATGCTGGATTCCGCTGTCCCGTCTTGGGGTACGCAAATGTTTGTATCGTGGGATAAAACGCATCCGTGTTGTTGACCATTGTGAATTTGGAAACGCCGGAAG
>CBDUAB010000031.1:0-10591 GCA_965365045.1 uncultured Planctomycetales bacterium | reverse complement strand
GGGCGAGGAAGCCCCCATTTACACCTGCGATCGAGTCCTGCAACAGCGCACTCATAGCGCGCGTCCGTCGGCGTGCGCACCTGTCACGCCTGCGCGCGGCGTTCAGCGCCGGCGTCTCGGCGCTGATCTATTGTGTCCGCTGCTCGCGTGGATGTGTGGATTCGCGATGCTCGTTCGCGTATGTCATGCCTCCGATGATCTGGTCGAATGGCCGCTGCCAAGTCCGGAGCAGGCCGTACAGATTACCGCCGAAACACCGGCTCAAACGTGGCGCGCAGGATCGTATGAGGTCTTTTTGTTTCCGCGGGGTTGCCGTGTCCAACAGGCGAACACAACCGTGGAAGGCAAGGCGGCCGTATTGTGGTTCGATCGCCGAGCGCCCCTGGCAAACAAACCACACAAGATCATCGCCTACTTTGAAGATGTACATCGCCGAGAAGACCGAACAGGACAGTCCTCGCAGTCTCTCACATCACGAACTTGGTTAGGGCGCTTCAACACGATCCATGAATTGGGGCGGGACTTTCAAACCCAGGCCATTTCGGCCAACGAAACCGGCGCGAATGGCGAAATCGATGAGCCGCAATTACGCGGTTCCGCTTCGCAACTGTACGAGCGTGCCCTGGCGGCGCGGCAACCGCCGACCTTTCACATTAAGCCAGCTCAGTGGACACAGGCCGTTCCACCAGCTGCCGTGCCGCAGCTAATCCAGCCAATAGCGCCCCAAAACACGTTGCCTTCACCGGCGTATCCAAATGCGGCTGCGCAGCCAGCGATACCTCAGTTCGTGACGCCGCCCGCCGTAGTGCCATCGAGCCCTTTGGTTCCGGGCTCGGTGTCCGGCCCGCGACGCATTCGCTTTCGGTCCCGCGGCAGCATTTTGCCACAGGTCCAAATGCAACCCAGTCCTGATGGTCTGGAGAACATCATCATGGTCACAAACGGGATCAACGTGGTTATCGATGGTATCGAGGGGGTGGGACCTGTCGATATCTCCGCTGACCGAGTGGTGATCTGGACTCAAGGTGGTCTTTCCGGGTTCAACTTGAGTGGTGTGACTGAGACTGGCGATCGGCCGTTCGAGTTGTACCTCGAAGGCAACATCGAGTTTCGACAGGCTGATCGGGTGATTTTCGCCAATAGCATGTACTACAACGTGCCACAAGAAAGTGGCGTTGTTTTGGCGGCCGAGATGCTGGCGTCCGTACCGGATTACCAAGGCTTGGTGCGACTCAAGGCGGAAGTGTTGCAGCAGTTGAATCGTGGAAGTTTTCAAGCGTACAACGCCGCGTTCACGACGAGCCGGTTGGGCGTGCCAGGGTATTGGTTTCAAGCAGGGGAGATGACATTTGAAGACCGGGAGTTCCCAAAAGTCGATCCATTTACCAATCAAGTGGTCGTGGATCCGTACACGGGGCAACCGATCACCGATCACCAACGCTTGGCAACCAGCCGCAACAATCTATTGTACTTGGCGGGTATTCCCGTGTTCTACTGGCCGTCGTTCAAGACGGACTTTGCCCAACCGGGCTTTGTCATCGACTCGATCAAGATCGGCCGTGATGATGTCTTTGGCACGCAACTACGCGTCGATTTCAATCTCTATCAGTTGTTTAACATCAACAACCGCGTCCCCGGGACGGAGTGGACCGGCTCGGTGGATTACTTGAGCAAGCGCGGATGGGGATTCGGTACGAATTACACTTACGACGTCGATCGCTTTTTTTTCATCCCGGGGCCAGCAAAAGGCTTGTTTGACGCCTGGGGCATCAATGACGAAGGATTCGACAATCTGGGTGCCGACCGTCGGATGCTCGTTCCCGAAACGGATAACCGCGGTCGTGTACTTTGGCAACACCAGCAGCACTTGCTTAACGGCTGGCAGGTTGATGCGGAAGTCGGTTGGATTAGCGATCGGAATTTTCTCGAGCAGTACTACGAACTCGAATGGGATCAATGGAAGGATCAGACAACGGGCATTCAGTTTAAGCGGCTCCTAGGCAACGGTTCTTGGAACATTGAAGCCGACGTACGCGTGAATGACTTCTTTACGCAGACCAACTGGCTCCGATTAGACCAATTCCAGTTGGGGCAGTCGCTGTTGGGTGATCGTTTTACGTGGTACAGCCACTCGCATGTGGGTTACGGAAACCTCGAAATCGCCACGGTACCCGAAGATCCAGTCGATGCCGCCAAATTCAATCGTTTGCCATGGGAAGTCGAGAGTGAGGGCGCCAGGATTGGTACACGAAACGAGATCGATTTGCCGATCGAACTCGGTCCGACAAAGATTGTACCGTACGTGTTGGGTGACGTTACGTATTGGGGCGCGGATATTAATGGTGACGAAATCACGCGTCTCTACGGACAGGCGGGCATTCGCTGGAGCATGCCGATGTGGCGAGTCGATCCGACGGTCCGTAGCGAGCTGTTCAACGTCTCCGGGCTGGCCCACAAGGTCGTGTTTCAGACGGATCTGTTTTTTGCCGAAGCGGACAAGAATTTAGATCAGTTTCCCTTGTACGATCGAGTCGATGACAATGCCGTCATACACTTTCGCCGCCGCTTTATTGACGACACGTTTGGAGGCACACCGGGTGTCGACGATGCGGCCCCGTTGAGGTTCGACGAACGGTTTTACGCACTACGTACTGGCATGCAACAATGGGTCACCGCTCCCGTACCCGAAATCGCCGACGACTTGATGACGTTTCAGTTCGGTGCGCTGCAGCGCTGGCAAACCAAGCGAGGGATTCCGGGAAACCAGCGGATCGTCGATTGGATCACACTGGATACCGAAGCCACGTATTTTCCCAAGGGCGACCGCGATAACTATGGCGAAGACTTTGGGTTGATTAACTACGGCTTCCGCTGGCACGTTGGCGATCGATTAACCTTGGTTTCCGATGGCTATGCGGACACTTTCGCAGACGGCCTACGGAGGTTTACGCTGGGTGGTTATATCAGTCGTCCTGAACGAGGCAGTTTGTATCTTGGCTTCCGCTCGCTCGAAGGCCCCATCAGCAGTAACGTCATTGTCGGATCTTTCAGCTACCGCATGTCTCCAAAGTGGTTGGTCACGGCCGGCACCGTAACCGATTTCGGGTCGGCGGGTAACATTGGACAGCGATTTGAGTTAACACGCATTGGTGAGTCTTTCTTGCTCAGCTGTGGCTTCAACGTGGACACAAGCCGCAATAGCGTTGGCATTGGTTTCGCGATCGAACCTCGTTTTCTGCCCCTTACCCGACGAGGCGCGATCGGCGGCGTTCAGATTCCACCGGCGGGCGCCCGCGGATTAGAGTAAGGCGCGGTAATCCGAGTTCGAAGCTTCGTTGAGCCATTGTTCACGGAGAATCCAAAGCGGTACCAGGCCACCGCACAATCCAAGCACGCAATCCGCTCCATCGCTTCCTCAACTGCCTCAAGCTGCCGCGCATCAAATTGACTGAGCGTCGTCACCAACTTAGCAAACTTTTCGGGATGCTTGGTCATGGGGGCATCTTCGTTGGGTTGATGATGGAATGCGACAGCCGAATACTGCGTCTGTTTGAGTGATGCTGAGAAGTGAACATTGTTGCACTTCGTGAACGAACGAATGAGTGCGGAGATCCAAGATCCGGATCGAAGAAATCACGGGCCGCGTCACGCCAGCACATGCCAACAACTTCAACGCTCAGAGTGCCGGGGTACCGCTATGAGTAACGAACCGACCGCAGACAAACTAAACCAGCAACCGCCGCAATCCAAAGCGATGCCAGGCCATCGCACTCCAAGGTTGCTAGCGGCCGCAAAGTCTTGTTGGTTTTTCTAATCGTTAATATTGGAATTCTTTTCCTAGATTGCCGATACCCTGTGTGGATTGTTAGGGAATCCCCACTTGTGAAGGACCGGACCGAGGAAAAGCCATGCTGAGACATTCGTTTCACGGTTTCATTTTGCTCCTGACGCTGGCGGTAGTCGCGACTGCCGCCGAGCCGCGGGTCATCGGAACCCAAGCCAAAAGAAAAGCCGTACGCCGAGTGGTTTATGATTCGCCACGGCACCGACAGCCTTTGGCGGCCAGCCCAATTTCGCATGTCGAATCAAATCACGGCGCTAGCAGCGAAATTAGCACGTTCAGCGACGGGTCAACATGTGATGGCGCGGGATGCGGTGGATCGTTGATCGCCGATTCCTGTGACGGGTCGTGTGGCGGGTTCTGTGGTGATGTGGATGCTTGCTTTGTTCCCAGTTGCGCGCGTTGGTCGGCCGGTGTTGAATTCACTCTTGTAAAACCACATTTTGAAGGCAACTTAGCTTTTACGACGTCTGACAGCGATGATGCAACGTTCGAGACATTGACGAATGCCGAATTCAACTACAACACAGAGCTGGCGCCGCGAGTGTGGATCGAGGTAGTCCGCGGAGGTGGTATGGGCATGCGTGTTGTTTATTGGCAGTTTGACTATGCGGCTGCCGACACCAGTGGATCACCGCCAGATAACGGGTTCGGGAGTATTACGACTCCACCGTTCGGAGACGTTGATCTGTCAACAACAACCCCCGGATCTGTGTATTCTGCGTCCAGCGCGTTAAACGCTTACACGATCGATATCGAAGGCACCAAGGCATTTGGCAGTGGAATGTGGTGCGCGGTAGCGAGCACCGGAATCCGATTTGGCGAAATGGAGCAACACTACAGCTCAGATCTACAGAACGCCCAAAACGTGCAACAGGGAACAATCAACTTTAGTCATCAGATTCAAGGAGTTGGTCCCACGTTTGGTGTGCGCGTGCGACGCCCATTCTTGCCGAACTTCGCCTTGTTCGGAGTGGCCCGCGGATCGTTGTTGTTTGGCGACGCCGAATCAACTTTTGTGGCCGTCGAGGACGAGGATCTCGCCAACGCGTTCACGACACGTAGGAATACATCGCGAGACGATTTACTGCCCATCAGCGAGCTACAATTCGGTCTGCAATGGATGCCGAATTCCGGAGGCATGTGGCATCCGTATTTCCATGTGGCGTTCGAAAGCCAGTTGTGGAACGGCGCGGGCAACGCGTCCAGCGAAGACGGAAACCTGGGCTTTTACGGTTTGAATTTGGCGGTAGGGCTTGATTGGTAGCGGCGACATTGCGAAATGCTGGGTTTGTTGTGCCTCTCCTCAAACGCATCCCAGGATCACGCACGCTGATTTCACGCGAGCGAGTTTGCCGGGCTCTTTCCCCGTTCAAAACTTGGCGGCAAACAGCTCAGCATATTCTAGCACCCAGACATCGATCAGCTCACGAAACGTGTCTGTGTCGGCCTCTTGCAGCTTCTCAAAATGCCGGCGGTTAAAGAGTTCTCTGTTACGAACTGTCCCTTTCGCGGTCAGCTCAAGGACGTGCAACGAAGAATAGGGCCGGATCGTCATCTCGATGCGGCTGAAGAAATTAGACCGTTTGCCGTCGCCACCGCGCCCCACGTCGTCGCGGTTGCAGGCTGCACCCCAGCCACGCTGGCCGTAGATGGTTTCGCTGCGAAAACCCGGAAAGTGGTTCGGTAGTTCGCCGACGCACTTTTCGATATGTTCCGAAAGCGAAAGCCGGTATTTTCCGTGGAGGTTCTTGAGTTGATCCTCCGTCAGCGCCTTTTCGCGGGCCTCACGCGCATGAGCCGCGTTGCGAGCTTGCCCGCGGTCAATTGCCTTACGTAATCGTTCGTCGAAATCACTCATTTTCTGCGTTTGGTTTGTCTTTCTCGTTTTTCTTTTCCACCGAGTTGTCGTTTGCTTCCTGTTGGCTCTTGCCATCGTTGCGCGACTTGTCAAAAAACTGCGCTAGGTCCGAAAACGCCCGCATGGGTTCACTACCTTCTTTCATCGCATCGGTAATGGGTTTGGCGGGTCGTGGCGCTTTGCGTGGTTTCTGTTTAAATTGCCGTTGCGGTACATCTTTACGGCTGCGCCGACCGCGATCACCGCGCGATTGATTGGAGGGCGGGGTCTTCGCTTTGTCCTGCGAGCGCGGCTTGCGAGGTTTGACTTCTCCTTTTTCGATCGCGGTCAGCGCGACGCGCCGACGTTGCTTATCCACACTTACGACCCAGACTCGGAGTGGATCTCCGACGCTGACCAGATCCTGCGGATCGCGCACAAAATGGTCGGCCATGCGGCTAATGTGGACCAAGCCCGTTTCGCTGAGCCCCACATCAACGAATACGCCGAAATCGACGACGTTTAGCACCGTTCCCGCCAGTTCCATTCCCGGTTTCAAGTCCTCCAGTTTCATGATCCCACGGCGAAAAATCGGCGACGGGAGGTCATGGCGTGGATCGCGACCAGGTCGACTCAGTGCCGTGGCGATATCTTCGATCAAGAGACTACCGATTCCAAGTTCTTCAGCCAGCGATTCTTTATCGATCTGAGCGGTTCTTTCGCGTAGATCCCACGTTTTTCGGTCGATCGTCGATTCCCTAGGACGTGGCTCGGCTCCGTCGGATTCGCTCGTCACCCCGTCCGGCGACATTCCGGCAAGCGGTGAAGTTGCTTCGTTGGATGGCAACGAGCGGTCTGGCTCGCCGCTGGACACAAGTTGTGTCGACAAATCTTCGATCGTCACGCCTAAACGCTGCAAGACTTGCTCGGCTGCCGCATAACTTTCGGGATGAATCCAGGTCGAATCAAGCGGATTGTCACCGCCGCTGACCTTGAGAAAACCGGCGGCCTGCACAAATGTCGATTCACCGATACCAGCAACCTCTTTGAATTGTTCTCGCGATCGAAATGGCCCATGCGTTGTTCGATATTCATAGAGGCGCCGCGCCGTGAGTTGATTCAGTCCGGATATGTAGCGCAGTAGCGCCGGGCTGGCCGTGTTGACATCCACGCCGACAAAATTGACACAGGACTGAACGACCGCATCGAGCGATTCCTGCAGCGGTTTGGCCTTGATGTCATGTTGATACATTCCCACGCCAATATTGCCCGGCTCGATCTTGACGAGTTCTGAAAGCGGATCGAGCAGCCGACGCCCAATGGAGATGGCTCCACGTACGATTGCGTCGTAATTGGGCAACTCTTCCCCCGCCAAAACACTAGTCGAGTAGACGCTGGCACCAGCTTCGTTGACGATGACATACGCAACGTCGTCATCTTTTAACTCTTCTTCGATCAATTGTCCGATGAATTGCTCTGTCTCTCGGCAGCCAGTGCCGTTGCCAATGGCCACCGCCGAAAGCTGGTGCCGGCGGATGAAGTCGATAACCTGTTGCCGTCCAATTTCCTTGCGTTCGTCCTCGCCAATCACATGTATGAGTCCATGTTCAAGGACGTTGCCAAACTCATCCAGAGCGACGATTTTGCAACCACTGCGGTAGCCGGGATCGACGGCCAGTACACGCTTTTGGATCGGTTGTTGCAGGAGAAGTTGACGTAAGTTCCGCGAGAAAACATCGACCGCATGTACTTCGGCACGTTCAGTCAGGTTCCGTCTTAATTCACGTTCCAGGCTTGGCAACACGTGCCGCGAGAGGGATTCCTTGAGACAGCCGCGGAGGAAATCGGCGCGGGGATGTTCGTCTGGAACTAGAATGGCCTCGGCTTCTTTTCTGATGACCTCGTCGTCGACTTCGATCTTGGCGTGCAGAACACGCACGCGCTCACCGCGGTTTATGGCTAAGATGCGATGTTCGCGAATCTTGGATATCGATTCGCGAAAGTCAAAATAATCGGTGAAGGATGATTCGAGCTTCTTGCGTTTGCGATGGCGCGATTCGCGCCTTTGCTGACGTCGTGCCTCTTTAGGAGGTTTCTGAACGCCATCGGTCACTTTTTCTTCTGGTATACCGCTTTTACCTTGATGAACTTCGTCCGGCTCGGCAACTTTGGTGGTTGCTGCTTGGATTGTATCCGGATTAGTCTCGCTTGATTGTACGATTGGCGAGTCGTCGATTGGTGGATCACCGGTTCGCAGCGCGATGTCATCATCGACCTTTGTGGCACTGGCGTCTGTACATGTTGCTGCGCCGGCTTCGACGACGTCAGCGCACTGCGTAATTTCTGCCGTCGCAGTCGCGACCGGATTGTCGGTGTTTGTCTCCAGCGATTCCGTCGACGCACTTTCCTGCGTTGCGCTGGGCTGCACAGGCTTATTGGGTTGCGAAGTCGCGCTGGGTTCCACAGGCGCACTGGGTTGCACAGGCGCACTGGGTTGCACAGGCGCGCTGTCTTTTTCTGCTATGTCTGGGTCTTGCGCATCCGCGGCTGCATACTCGAGTTGTTTGCTAACCAGCGTGCCGGTACGGCGAAAGACTCTGCGCAGGGCCTGCCGCAGTTCCGCATTCTCACTAAATCGCTCGGCAACAAGCTCTCGTACGCCCTCGCTGACCTCTTTCAATGTTGGCAATTCTTTGTCGGCATCGATGAACTCTTGGGCCAGCTCATCCAGCGACTGGTCGATCGCGCCGTCAAGCACCTTGTCGGCGAGCGGTTCCAGCCCTCGCTGGCGCGCCAGCATGGCTCGCGTTTGTTTCTTGATCTTAAAGGGCAGATAAAGGTCTTCGAGCAATCCTGGCGACCGCGCCCCACGAATCCGGGCGGCAAGCTCGTCCGTCAGTTGGTCTCGTGCTCGAATCGCTCGCAGAATCGTTTCCTTGCGTTCTTCGAGGGCCCGGTGCTTATCGACGCGGGTCTTGATTCTACGAATTTGGGTTTCATCGAGTCCCCCTGTCTGGTCACGTCGATACCGCGTAATGAAGGGAACCGTGTTGCCATCATCGAGCAGATCAACCGTGCGTTGCACTGCTGCGGACGGCAAATCTAGCTGGCGAGCAAGATCGCTGATGTCAACGGGCATCGGGAAATCCATGAAAGCACCCTACGGCGATCTAATAGCAATACGCAAGTCTATCAGATGCAACAAGTTAACTGTCATGGCAATCTAGGTATGACAAGAAAAATTGTCAAGCAAGCACTGACCGCTGGCGGATGTCATCGCGGCGAAAACTCGCCAGTGTACATGACCCGATTTCGTGTGTGGACCGATGGCACAGCTAGCGCAACCGATTCTCTGTAACAAAAACTCTACGTTTTCAGAAGATTTACCCAATCTTCCTGTGCTTAACGGGTCGATACGAGATGAGGCACCGATGGAAGGAAATTCTGGCTTTGCTATCGGAAACGGAGCCACATGACTGGCATGTCAACCGTCTTGTCGGTTTCAATATTTGAGAAGGGATTCCATGATAAACAACCGCTTTCGTATCTACTATGGTCCTCAGGACGGTGTTCAATCCTCGGTACTTGATGCAGAAACGACGTCTCGCTCCACGGTTTCCGTGCCAGCGAGCGAAGTCTTTGGTATGCTTGCGGATGCTATTAACAGCAACCGAGCTTGGCTCCGCGATTTCGAAAACGACGACGTCACGATCTCGACGGACCTCTACGAGGTATTACTGGCTTATCAACACATTCGCCGTCCCTCCGCGTGACTGAACAATTCGAACCCAAAATACCGTCATCCGACGTGAATTCGCCTGACAGTGACGTTGCGCCGGCGCCACGCAGCAATCGTACGAGTGATCTGATCGATCGTATCCGCGAATCAGCGGACAAGCTAGAACGCGATGGATCGTCGCGCGGCGATCTTAAATTGCTCAGTCGGGCGATCCGCGAATTACGCTACGCGTTCAAGGTCTTTGGGCCCTACCGAAACAATCCCAAAGTAACCGTCTTTGGTTCCGCGCGAACTCCGGCTAACGATCCGTCTTTTCAAATGGCGGTCGATTTTGGCCGCGGTATTGCCGCGCGCGGCTGGTTGGTCGTGACGGGCGCGGCCAGTGGAATCATGGAAGCAGGACACGTGGGCGCCGGTCGAGAAAAATCGATGGGGCTCAATATCATGTTGCCCTTTGAACAGGATGCCAATCCGATCATCGAAGGCGACAGCAAGCTTGTACATATGAAGTACTTTTTCACTCGCAAGCTAATGTTTGTCAAGGAATGCCACGCGGTAGTGTGCTTTCCAGGTGGCTTCGGCACGCTCGATGAAACGCTCGAAGTCCTCACGCTTCTGCAGACAGGCAAACGGGAACTGGTGCCGCTCGTTTTGGCAGCACCCGCTGGCGATGATTACTGGAACGGTTTTCATCAGTTCGTCGTTGATCAGTTGCTGGCCGACGGGATGATCTCTCCCGACGATCTCTCGCTCTACAAAGTCACTCACAGCGTGCAGGAAGCCATTGATGACGTGATAGGCTTCTATCGGGTCTACCATAGTATGAGGTACGTTGGCGAGCGTTTGGTTTTGAGGCTAAAACAGGCGCCAAGTTCTAAATTGATCGATGAGATCAATGAACGATTTAGAGAGATCGTTGTGGATGGCCGAATCGAACTTGGCTCGGCGTTGCCCGCTGAAAGCGATCAACACGACTTGTCCGAACTACCGCGCTTGATATTCTGTTTCGATCGCCGCAGTCACGGTCAGCTTCGCGAGATGATCAACTTGATCAATGAGCGGGCCGCTAAGTAGATTACCTGGGTTTTCCAGAGCCCAGATATCCTGACATGCCCTTTTGCGACGTATGGCTTGCTTGGTCGCCCCAAAACGATGCTCTAGGAGATTGTTG
>CBDUAB010000030.1:0-10625 GCA_965365045.1 uncultured Planctomycetales bacterium | reverse complement strand
GAGTTTCTTTTATCTCGTTCCATCTCTCGAATATCGGGAATACATCAGAGACGTATGCCGTGCCTTGCGGCCCGGCGGTATCCTGATTGCAGAAATATCCAATGCTCTGCCCGCCTACAACCCCAAAAATCTCGCTTATGTCCTGTTGCACAAGCACTTTCGTCGCCAGGCCGTCAAGAGTTACGTCTATTGCTGGCAAATCAGAGACTTGTTCTTTCCGCTCGTACCGACGGAATTATGGGGCGTCGAGTTTCCCTTGATTGGCAAGACGTACCATGGATATCGCTCACTTTCCAAATCGCTGATGGGCAGAAATCCTTGGAAGCTCTTGAGCGGTAAATTTACCGTGGTTCTTCAGAAGAACTCGATTTGAATTAAGGCGACCTGAACAAAGGAATGACTAACATCGCGTGCCAAAGTGCGTGTAAGAAGCCGAAGGCAAGGTCATATGATCTCCGCGAACGGCTCAACCTGTCTCCCGTCGAAACGCTGCAGGAAACAGAGTCGCATCGAGTGGAGTTAGTCCGGAATTCAGGCGGACAACGGTTGGTGCTAAAGACCTACAAAGTACCATCTCGAATGATCGACATTGAGTTGGCCGTCTTGCGATCTCTCAGTAACGGCCAGTTTGAATTTCTGAGGATTCCCAAGCTAGTCGCCGCCAGTGATAAGTGTCTAGTTACGTCCTATGTCGAGCGGTCGCATTACACGCGCGATACGATTCTGCATCATGCCTGGACACGGGAGGATGTCACGCTTTTCTGTTCTGCCTTGCGTGAGTTTCAGGGCCAAGCCGTCGATCAGCGGTTGTTTACAACCAAACAGCGGATGATGGGCGTCATCTACCCTGTAATCAGATTAGCACTGACGTTACCTGCCGCGTTTAGGACAGGCGGATTAGGCCTGGCGAACATGCCGCAACTCGCGTTGATGGTCGTTTGGTACCTGATAGCGCGTCTGACGTTTCGCAACGTTCTGACGCACTATGATCTGACAACTCTGAACTACACTTTCGCGCCAGATCATCGCATGTCCATGCTGGATTTTGAGTTCGCCTACTCCTCTGGTGATCCGATGTTCGACGCGATTTATTACGTGACCATTCCACCGATCGTCATGTCTGATTGGACGTTTCAAAATGAGATAGTGGCTCGTCAGGTATGCGAGGCCGGCGGTGGCTTGTTGGCGTGGAATCGAGCGCGCCTGATACTGACCGTGTGCCTGTTGTCACGTTACTTGTTTTTTGCCAACGATCGTCTCCAACAATCGATCGTGCGCGACAATGTGCGGAACATTCTGTCTCGCTCGCGGTTTTCCGCCTGGAAGCAACGGATGACGGGATGAGAGTCATAGATCGTCCGAAACCGGTTACGATCGTCGAGTACGAAAATGCAATTTCCAGGATGGTGGACCAGTTGGTTTCCATGCCAGGCGTCACTTCCGTTTACCAGGTAGGCGGTGTCAGCAATCCCGGCATCTCGGACATCGACTTGGTCGTTGTATTTGAAGACGGCCAACGGATTTCCGGTGACCCGTGCAAAGGTCTCAGTGACCCCGACAGTTACCTTTTCACGCACGGCTTGTTCGGTATCAACCGAGAAAACTTTACAGAAGCGTTGAAGTTCTCTTTTTTTCACAACTATCGATTGTTGACCGGCGAACAAGTGCATGATCGCGTCAGTTGTTTGGACAACGCCTCCGAAAACGTACTCAAAAGGCAGGTAGCCATGGAATACCTGATCCGCATGTACATCAACATGGCAGTGGCAAAGACGTTCAGAATCATGAAACTGCGCAGCTTATTGCTGAATGTCAAGGCTCTACAATATGACTTGGACTTCTTGGGAATTGGTAGTGGAACGCTGTTTGAATTAGTGCAGCAAGTCATCGACTGGCGTAACGAGTGGTTCGAACGCCCTGTTTCCGCGCGCGCGATTGTCGCTTGGTTTGTTGATTGCTATAGGTCACTTGAGGAGCTGCTGTGCCAATTGCTAAAGGAATCCCCACTTTGGCTGCCAGAAAGGCGATCCTACCAACTCGCTAGAAACATCCAAGTTTCTCCAGGTGATCAGCTTCATTGGCGTCATGGTGGTTTCGTACCACCGGGATTGCCACGGCTAACGGGTCGATATGTCATTAAGCTTCTACATCGCGTCAATCGGTTTCAATTCAGAATACCGATGTGCAATGTGGATGTGCCAGCGCCGCTCGTGAGCGCGTTCGCCTACCAGCGTCAAATCCGCGCCTATAATGCGGAAATGTTGCCGCAATTCATGACGTTAACATCCAGTTTGAACCTATCCTAATGCGAGTACTTCACACGATTTGGTCTGCCTCGTTTGGTGGGATCGAGCGACTGGCACTTGACCTTGGAACCGCGCAGGACCGGCTTGGAATCGACGCGGATGTATTCTGTTGCGACCCACGTGGTGAATTCTGGGAATCGTTTCAATCGAGCCCAATGAAGTGCCATGTCGGGTGCATCCGCAATGGTGCCGATATGCGTCCAGCAAGTGTTTTCAACGCCGCGTCGCTAATGCGCAAGTACGATATTGTTCACCAGCATGCATTCACTCCGGCGGTAGCCATGGCGTCGATCGTATCGGGATCGAACGTTGTTTATACCGAGCACGGCAACTTTGGCTTTGGTCGTAAACGGACGTGGTCAGATCGTATCAATGCCCGGCTGAGGAAACTGTTTCTGAATCGGTTCGTAAAGCATCTCACATTCAATTCATACTTCACGGGTCAGGTCGCCAAATCACGTTATGGTTTGAAGCGAGTGGCCACGTCGGTTGTATACAACGGCATTTCGCTGGATAACACGTCGGAATCTAACACGACCTGTATGCCGGATGACTTGACGGAGCGGCTGACAGATCGGTTTGTCGTGGGTACGACGTCTCGATTTGCTGGTTTCAAGCGGGTGGACCGTCTGATTCGGGCCTTCTCTCAATTCTGCCGGGAAAAACCAACGACACTGTTGTTGGTGGGCGACGGACCGTTGCGTAATGAATATGAGAAATTGGTCGACCAACTCGGTTTACGTGATGTCGTAATCTTCACAGGGTTTCAGCAGAATGTCGCGGATCTTCAACGGCAAATGGACGTTTGCGTATTCCCTTCCGAGACCGAACCGTTTGGCCTGGTCGCGGTCGAGACTCTTTCGCTAGGCAAGCCCACGATTGTATTGAACGACGGCGGCGGCATCACCGAGATTATTAAGCGTCACAATCCGGCTGACGTTGTCGATGGGGTTGATGGATTGGTTTGCCGCTTAAACGAGTACTACGAGAATCGAGATCGAATTGACGTGGATGCGGCCGGCCGAAAATCGGTTGGCCACTTTTTTGACATCCGTCGAATGGCTCAGGAAATGTCGGATGTCTATGAGTCGGTTCTTGTAAGAGCAACATCTTTGGGCCAAAAGAAGCTGTAGCTAACATGTGCGGAATCAACGGAATTCTCAATTTTGGCGGGCGACAATTGGGCGACGAACTCCGTCTGGTCAGTGACATGAATGATCGGATCGCGCATCGTGGACCCGATGACTCAGGTGTTTGGCGTTCCCCGGACAGAATGACGACACTTGGGCATCGTCGATTGAGCATCATTGATTTGACGTCAGCAGGGCATCAGCCAATGTCGACTTCCCACGGTCCGGTCGTCGTGTTTAATGGCGAAATCTATAATTACCAAGAATTGAAAACCCGTTTTACGGATTACAAATTCCAGTCGGACAGCGACACCGAAGTACTCCTGGCGGCTTACGAGAGATTCGGTGACGGCTTCCTGGATCAGTTGAACGGCATGTTTGCGCTCGCCATCTGGGATCCCGAACTGCGGACATTATTCCTCGCGCGCGATCGTGTTGGCAAGAAGCCCTTGTACTACACGACACAAGGTGGCCTGTTCGCTTTCTCGTCGGAGATCAAGGCGTTGCTCGCGCTGCCGTGGGTGAGTGCGGCACTGGATGAGAAAGCGTTGTATAGCTTCCTCACGTTCAATTTCGTACCAGCTCCGGCCACGATGTTTCAGGGCATTCAAAAGCTACCGCCTGGCTGCAAAATGCGCGTGTCTACTTCGGGTGATATTCGAATCGACGAGTTTTGGGAGGTTGAGATTGAATCGGAACTTGGTACTCAGGACGACATTGAGAATCGCTTGACCGACGAAATTGACCGTGCGGTTGGTTATCGCATGGTCAGCGATGTCCCGGTGGGAGCCTTTCTAAGTGGCGGAGTTGATTCAACCGCAACGGTTGCCTTCATGCAACGGCATGTCAGCTACAAGATCAAAACGTTTTCGATCGGCTTCGAAGGCGAAGCTGCTTACGACGAGACGCTGAATGCACGCCAAGCTGCAAAGTTGCTTGATACCGACCACTACGAAGCGCAAGTAACCAAGCAAAACTTGGTCGACTTCTTGCCTCGCATCGTGGACATTTTTGACGAACCATTGGCGGACCCGACATGCATTCCGATTTACTTTCTGTCGGCGATGGCCCGTGACAATGGTATCAAAGTGGTCGTCAATGGCGACGGACCGGATGAGTTATTGTTGGGATACCGAAGCTGGGCCCGTTACGCGCGTTTGTTTCCGTACTACCGGGCTTTCTGTCGGACTCCTCGTTTTTTTCGTAACGGCATAGCAAACGCTGCATTACGGGCCAATGACTTATCGTCCGTTACTGAGCTGCTGTATCGGGCAGCAAAAGACCAAGAGCTTTTTTGGGGTGGAGCAAGTAGCTTCAAGGAATCGACCAAACGTAAGTTCCTTACCGAGGGTTTCCTCGAGCGGGTTGGCGATGTCAATTGTCACCAGGAGTTCGTTGCACTTCGGCAGCGCTTCGACGCAGTGTTTCCCAGGCGACTGAAATCCGATGTGAACTGGATGTGTTATGTCGGTCTGCGGTTTCTGATCCCGAATTTTTACACTTATCGCGCGGACCGCCTGACGATGGCGCATTCTATCGAAGCTCGTTCTCCATTTTTGGATTTTAATTTCGTGAACTACGCATTTTCCTTGGATGCTCGTTGGAAGTACCAACAAGGGATTCCCAAATTCATCCTGAAAAAGTCACTCGAAAAATCGCTTCCCCGCGAAGTCTTGCATCGCAAGAAACAGGGGTTCTGTGTGCCTTTGAAGGAATGGGCTTCGGACATCCTGGTGGACGAAATCGAAGCGAATCTCGATTCGTTTTGTAATGAGACGGGTATATTTCTCGCTGAGGCAGTGCGAGCGCATCTTAACGAGTTGCGACAAGGGAAAACGGATTTCGTTAATCGACTATGGACCATCTACTTTCTGCTTATGTGGTACCGACGATGGATGGCTTAGGAACGGCGCATCATTAAGTGCCGTACGGTAGCTATTTATTTGTAAGGGCTATCCACTTCCCTCCACCGACCCCGCGTCCGTGGGAAAACGCCTGACTGCTACATCGAACGACACACCAACATCGGCCGAGGATCACGCTCACCAATTGAGGCGACGTAGCCGAGGCCGAAATGGAGGCCGCGTTCTATTTCGGTCTCGGTTGCGCACCGCCCAAATGGAAACCGAACTACTCGACCGATTTGTGGTTCCCTGCTGCCCGGTAGCGGTCAGGCAGCAAGCCACCGACGCGAGGTCGGTGGAGGGAAGTGGATAGCCCTTTTATTCGTCCATCCTCAGACAAGAGTCGTCTTTGCCTCGCAACAACAGATTGTTGACTAAATCATCAGTGGCGAGTTCCGTTCCTAACCACGAAATGCCAATTGCAGACAAGCCGAGAGCAGCTGTCAAAAGCCGTAAAGTTCTTTGGGTGGCGCCTAACTTAAACCATTACAAATCACGCTTTCTCAATCGTTTGGCCGTGGATGGCGATTTGGACTTGGTCGTTTTGGCCGGTGTGCAGCGCATCGACGAAGGTCATCGGGCAGCGGAGCTTAAGAAGGAATACGAAGTCATCTCCATCCAAGTAGACAAGCCACGATTTGGATTAAGTGTTCTTGTCTTCTTCGCGTTCTTGCGGCTCATCGTCAGCCGACGTTTTGATGTTGTCCTACTTCCATCGGAAAAAAAGCTCTTGCCACTCATTGTGGTAGCGTGGGCAATGCGACCATTTATGCGATTTGAGCTCGCGAGCTACAACCATCCCATGGTCAGATCTGGAACGGTTCAGAAAACTAGACGAGACGTGTGGTTTAGCCGGATCATGTTTTTGTTTTATGATCGGGTCGTTTTCTATACCGAGAATAGCCGCCAACGGGCTGTCGAAACGGGACTGATTTCACCAGAAAAAGCCTCGTTCGCCAACAACACTCTCGACACGAATGAGATTTGGTCAAACTACACATTTGAAATAAACCGCTGTGAGCCCAAAACGATCCTCTACGTCGCGCGTCTCATTAGATCAAAGGGTGTTCGAGATCTATTGGATTATTTCCACGCCCTAAGCGCGAAGCTGCCGCAACTACGATTGATCGTCATCGGTGATGGACCACAGGCCGAGTTGATTAAATCGGCGGCGCAAAAGTGCCCTCGCATAATCTGGTACGGCGCCGTTGTCGACGAAGTGAAAATCGCCAATTGCATGCGAAAGGCGCATGTCGTGTTCATGCCGGGTGCGTCCGGCCTTTCGATCGTCCACGCTTTCTGTTACGGCAAGCCGTACGTAACTCTTGCTGAGGGGCGATACCCTCACGGACCGGAATTTTCGTATCTTTCGGATGGAGTAAATGGGCTTGTCCTAGACGGTGACATGAGCCACAACGTTGATCGTCTGATATCTCTTATGAGCTGCGACAAGCGGTACACCGAAATGTGCAAGGCAGCTCGGGATAGCGCCAAGGCTTTGTCTGTCAACGAGTGGTGCCGTCAGATGGGGCACGCATTAACTTCTCCCGCGGTTCGTTAAGTGATCTTTAAGGCAAAACCGACCTCTCGACGGAAGCGTTTACTGTTGGTAGGGCCCCTGCCGCCGCCTGTCGCTGGGCCTGAGACGGCGATGCAAGCAACCATTAATTCGCCCGTCGCGGACGAATTCCATATTTCCGTGTTAAACACAAACTTTAGGAAATCCAATCGCGAAAAGGGAAAGTTCGGGTTCGCAATGATGGCGGCCTTTCTTGCTTTCATCACGACACTTGTCTATCGGCTTGTAACGTTTCGACCGCACGGCGTTTATTACTTTGTCACCGCGACGCGACTCGGTTGGATGGGGCGTGATGTGTGGTGTATCTTCCTTTCGCGACTCTTCGGCGCGAAACCTGTCATCCACATGCGCGCCGGGCATTTCCGACACAATCTAAATCGGGCAACCGCTGTCGAACGATGGATCATTGGCCGTGCATGCACAATGACGCCATTGAACATAGTTCAGGCGCCGAGTTTGAAAGACCAATTTGCCGGGCTTTCATCTTCAGCTCGAATCGCATCGGTGCCGAATATGGTGGATACGGATACGTACTTTAACGCGGCGCCGACCGTTTGTGACAGATTTCGCGTATTGTTTCTGGGGCATCTGTCATTTGCGAAAGGGTATTGCGACATACTGCAGGCTATCCCGGACGTTGTCGATGCGTTTCCAAATGTTAAATTCACGTTTGCTGGGACGCGGCTCAAATGCGAACGCAATGTGCTATTTGACCAGGTTTCCGGCGAGCCGTTGACGTTCATCGATCCGGACGAATGTTATCGAACGCACATTGACGGAACTTATTCGAGGAACTACGAGTATCTCGGTGTTGTCGACGAGGCTAGCAAGCTGGAGCTATTGCGCAAATGCAATTTCCTGGTTCTGCCATCCTACTCGGAAGGCTTCTCGATGGCCGTTCTTGAGGCACTCGCAATGGCAAAACCAGTTGTTTGTACTCCCGTCGGGGCGCTGCGAGATTACGTGATCCACGATCGAAACGGCTTGATGGTCAAGACCGGCGACGTGCCGGCGCTGGCCGGTGCAATGAAGCGATTGATCGGTGACGAAGCAACTCGAGACCGGATCGCTTTGACCAACCATCGTTATGCGAGAGAACACTTTTCGATCGACATTGTGGCACATCAATTGTGCGGTCTGATCGAGTCCGCCCTTGATGAAGAACCAGCAAGGAACCGACGACAGCAAGAATCTTGCCACTGCGGTGAACGCACCCAATTGGACGAAGCCACTTGTTAATTCGCCAGCTGACCTAAATCGCTGTGGTCGCGTCGTTTGCGATCGCCACCGCCGGAGCTTGTCTCGGTGGGGCGATGATCAAAACCAGAACGAAAATCTACAGAAGTGTCAAACGATCTACATCCGGCCGTTCAGTTTCATGACGAAAAAGCAGACGAGTGGGAAGGCGCGTATGAGCGCAAGGATTTCGGTTCGCGCGTCGATGCCGTTGAATCAGCACTCTCGGGTAAAGACCTCCAGGGCCAATTCTGGTTGGACGCCGGGTGCGGTGCTGGCAATCTCTCACGGCTGCTTTGCGGTAGAGGAGCGACGGTTGTCGGGGTGGATGCGTCACCCAAAATGATCGCATACGCGCAAGCGAATTGCGCCGATGTCTCAAGCGCATCCTTTCGCCGAATTGATTCGATCGAAAAACTGCCGTGGCCTGACGCCACGTTTGACGGGATTCTTTGTTCTAGCGTGATTGAATACGTTGACGATCCGATTGCTTGTCTGGCCGAGATTTCACGAGTTTTGAAAGAACGTGCGTGTGTTCTCGTGTCTATCCCAAATCGGTTGTCACTAATCAGAAAACTGTTGAAGCTAAGCTTTGTTGTCAGCGAACGCGTGTGCGGGCAAGGAATTCCGAATTACATGGCGTTGTCAAAGCATGAATTCTCGCACGATGCGTTCGAAGAGTTGTTGGCCAAAGTTGGACTTGAATCCGAGCGTCATTCCTATTGTGGCGGTCTGCTCGCCAGTCGCTGGTCACATGTGGCGACGATCGGCACTCTCGAATTAGTGGTGGCAAGTAAAGTCCCAGTGTGAGACATAAATCCGAAGTACATCGAAAAGATGCACACGTGAAACAGTTAACTCAAAAACTTGGCAATGGAGAAATGGTGGTGCAGGAAGTACCTGCGCCGAAGGTCGAAACGGGAACTGTTTTGATTCAAAACAGGTTTTCCCTCATTAGTCCAGGAACGGAGGGCTCGACGGTTCGCACGGCACGCCAGGGAATCCTTGGCAAAGCACGGGCTCGCCCTGACCAGGTACGCCAGGTCGTCGAATCTGTCCGACGCGTTGGCCCGCTGCAGACATATCGTGCTGTACGAAAGCAACTCGACGCGTACTCTCCTCTTGGGTATAGCTCTGCCGGCACGGTCCTCGAGATTGGAAAAGGCACCAAAGGATTCGAACCGGGTGATATGGTGGCCTGTGGTGGAACCTCCGCGTCACATGCCGAAGTCGTTTGTGTGTCAGAGAATTTGTGTGTTCGCTTGTCGGCGACGACAGATCTAAGGCAGGCTTGTTACAACACGCTCGGCGCTATCGCGATGCAAGGCGTCCGGCAGGCTGACCTGAGGCTGGGTGAAAGCTGTGTTGTGATTGGCTTGGGCTTGGTTGGGCAACTGACATGCGCTTTGTTCAAGGTTAGCGGTGTTCGAGTGTTTGGCGTGGACGTTGAGGCGAACGCCGTAAAGATGGCTGCTCAATATTGCACGGAACAGGCGTGGACGCGTGACGCGTTGGGTATTGCGGACAATATTCACGAAATCACGGGCGGAATTGGTGCCGATGCGGTCATTATTACGGCAGCAACATCTAGTTTGGACCCGATTAACTTTGCGGGTGAATTGGTTCGAAAACGCGGCCGTGTTGTTGTCGTCGGTGACGTACCAACCGGATTCCAACGCGAACAGTACTATCGCAAGGAACTCGATCTGCGAATGTCTTGTTCCTATGGGCCGGGGCGATACGATTCGAACTACGAGGAAAAAGGCTTCGATTATCCGGCTGCTTATGTGCGCTGGACGGAAAACCGCAACATGGATGCCTTTCAAAGGTTGCTGGATTCGGGTGATCTTGACATAAGCTTCTTGACGACTCATGAGTTTCCGCTCGAAGATTCGCTGAAAGCTTATCGGCTAATTCTTGACCGACGAGAACCGGTCATGGGAATTGTACTGAAATACGCTGAAAAAGATGGCTCGACACGGAGGTGTCTTAACCTCGGGCGCACAACCGGAGTAACGGAGATTGGCATCGGCTTTGTTGGTGCTGGCAGCTATGCCCAAGGAAATCTCCTCCCGTATCTGCCGAAAAGTGACCTTTCGTGCGCACGACGAGGCGTGATGACTCGAACGGGAACGACCTCGAAACGCGTCGCCGAACGGTTTGGTTTTGAGTTTTGCACGACGGACGAAACAGATATTCTTGGGCGAGACGACATAAACACCGTATTCGTCGCCACGAGGCACGATTCCCATGCGGATTACGTGACGAAAGCGCTGCTCGCTGGAAAGAACGTTTTCGTCGAAAAACCTCTCGCGATCCAGGAGGCGGAGTTGGAAAGGATTGAGCGCGCACTGCTTAAGTCCGGTTCGTCACAAATTCTAATGGTGGGTTTCAATCGGCGTTTCGCGCCATTGACGTTAATGCTGAAGGAAAGTCTTGCTGCCGCGCCCGTGGCGATGGTCTATCGCGT
>CBDUAB010000029.1:0-10645 GCA_965365045.1 uncultured Planctomycetales bacterium | reverse complement strand
TAGGTGGAGCCTCGTCGTCCGATATGATGAGGCTAAATGCCGATCCGTCACAACCATCGCCGCGAGCGCCGTCGGCACCGGCAGGTGTCAACGCGATATCGATGATGTCGTCGGGGCTGACCATATGGAAAACACTGTTGGTCACACCGGCGCCATCGTTCGTAGTCAACGTGTCAAGCAGCGTGCCATTCCGATACACATTGGCCGTGGTCCCGTTGCCACAATTCGTGTTCGTGGCGCGCAAATTCGATTGAAATTCCAACGTTTGAGCCGCGGGGATGTTCGCAATCCAACGTCGAATCGTCCAATGCTCTTCGACTGCACCTGTGCTATTGGTGCCATTGGGATGAGAGTTTTCTGCAAACAGCTCTGTCCACGGACCTCCGCTGTCGCCAGGGCTGTCCTGCAATCGCCAATGACTGCCTTCCCAATTGTTCGTTAAGTTGGGACGTTCGGCGAGGTAATCGCGAGGCGTCGCGCCGTCAGTAAAGTCGTTGATGAACAGGAGGAAATCAGTTTCGTGATTGTAGGCGGCACCACCGTCAGCGGTGAAGTTGCGCCAGCCAAAGAGCCAGCCGTTCTCGCCTTGAGTGCCTGTCGTGGACCAACCAGAAACCGAGTCGGCGATGACGTCGCCGTAAGATGCACCGCAGAATATGCTGGTAACAAAAAGGATTGCTAGCGCTACCGCGCTAAAGCTGTGTTTTCTCAACATCAGATCTAACCTCGCAGGATGTATACGTCAGTGAATTCAATCCACGTTTTGGATTAATGACTCAGTTACGGAGCCTTGTCACTGGCGTTTGTTCCTGGGGTTCTTGCAAAGAAAGATACTGACGTTGATTCGTTAGGCAATTTGCCTCCAAGCTCGACATTTCCCGTCCAATTTAACTCAAACTTAACAAATGTCAACTATTCGAAGTCCAGTAAAATTTTTATTTTACTGGATACTATCGCGGAAGTGGTAGCAGCGTCACCTTTTTTCCGCCGGGACTTTCCAGCCGACGGTGATCTCGCAATTCGTGCCGGCACAGCTAAGAATATAGGGTTCCGGAAATCAGCCGACACGCGTTAGCGTCCGGTTTCGAACAGGGAACCGGGTGCTAACGCACTGCCGCTGATCCTAAACTAAGATCTGCCAAAGCGCTAGAGGCTGTTTAGAAAAGCGATAAGATCCGCCAACTCGCGGCCGTTCAGTGATTTGGACAACTGGCCGTGTTCCGAGGACATCAATACATCCTGCAGATCGGTCGCTCGGCCGTCGTGGAAAAACGTTTCTCTTTGGCTGAGTCCGAGCAAGGATGGTGGATTGAAGTTGCTTTGGCCTGCCTCGTCCTCGAGGCCAACGTCGTAGGCGTCGGCCGTCGTGTAATCACCTGGCTGATGACAGCTAACACAGCCGATTGTTTCAAACACGGCGTGGCCGCGATCAACCGCTTCCGCATCCAGCGTTCCACGCACGTTGGCAATCGCTGGAGGAGGTCTTAGCGTGCGGAGATAGGCCGCCAAGGCGGCTTTGTCGCGGCCAAGTTGCTCGTCGGTGCGCTGGCCCTGCATAGTGATGCGTATTGACTTAGCAATCTGATCGTGCAGATCGATCTGGCGGCCGTTCCAGGCCCAAGGGCCCGTCGTGCCTACGCCCAGCAGCGACAACACACGTTTCGGCGCGCCGTAAGAATTATCGCCCAGATTGTCGTTAAGCAGTCCGTTTGAATGGCCGTCCGTATGGCAACTGTGGCAGCTATACCATTTGTCGAGTGAAAGATGCGCGTCGTAAAAAAGAACTTCACCCTGTTGTGCCGACGTGAGTTCTGGCTGAACACCGAGTGAGATCGTGCCCAATATCTCTCTCGTTGCAAGCGAAATGAGCGATACCGAATCATCAAAGTAATTCGCGACGGCCGCATTCTCTTGATCGGATGTAAGTGTCGCAGCGATCGGGCGCCGTCCGACCGCTTGTCTGGAAAACACGTGCCGGTCGCCCGGCCGAATGGCTACTTCGCCGGTACCCGATATCAGGACGAGAGTTCTGCCTTGGTCGTTGACCAAGATCGGACCAGGGTCCCCAGCGGCATTGCTCGGCTCGCCCAACGGATAAAACATCCAATGGGCGATTCGGCGTGTTTTTAGACTAACTTGTTCGGAGCCGTCGCGCTGGGAATTGTCAATAAGCTCGCCTAAGTGTTTCACCGTAACCGAACGAAGAACATTTCCCATGACGTCGCCCCAAAACACACTCGAGTGCGTGGTCGCGGACTGGCTGTTGAGAAGCTGATGAGCGATGAACAACTCGTCTTTGTTCGCATTTAGTGCAAGCCCGCGGATGTTGTGGCCTTCGATTTGGAGTTGTGCGAGCTGTTTTTCGCGCGGGGCATCAAACACCGCCAACCGCCCCCCGAATGAATCGGCCACAATCAGTCGCCGTGCGTCAAGCCAACATTGATTGCGTGGAGCGAATTCTAGATCGAGCGTTTTGGGTTTGGATTTGGATTTGGCCAATGAGTCGTCACCTGTCGAAGCGTTTAACAGGTGCTCAAGACGCATCAGTGTGAGTTGTCTTGGCCAGAGCGAGGCAACCGAACACCACACGCCGTCAGGGGAAAGTCGAACCGTCACTGGGTACGGCGGCAGGGCCTGGCGATGTTCGACTTGGATATTCTCACCATCGTGGCGGAGGACGATCAGCTGACCTGCTGCCTCGTCCAGTGTTATCAAATGTTGATTGTCTGGGCATGCCACTATGTCGGACAATTGCTGACCCACCTCGCGTTCGGTGACGACCGTTTGACTCGCGATGTTCAAGACCGAGACGGTGCCGGACCCATGATTCGCGACGTAGATCCAATTGCCGGTGGCGGCCAAGGCAATCGGTCGGCGCGGGTGGACAGCGTCCGTCTGACTACCAGCCAGTGGAAGTGCGCTCAGCAGTACGGTGAGCAATGGAGAGAGTGAACGGATCATTTTTAGATCAGTCTTCTGGAAAGTGTCGCCGTCAATTAGACAATATACCGGAAACTCCACACATGTCATTTATGACTCGACCCGCGCCCTGCACCGCCACCACATCGCCGAGTCTTATTTCAGACGTGTCCGGGGATGATGGGGGTAAGGTACGCCCGCCAGTCGACCATGCTGTAAACGCACGTCCGTCCCGCAGACTTCGGAGAAGACCGTTTCGACTAACACCGAACCGGACTCCATTTTCGGGGCAGCGATTTCGACCGTTTCGACCGGCTTTCCAGCGTCAGATATGATGGCGGCGCGAGACATTGTCTGCTAGCCCGCATTTCCCACAGGCCGGAACAAGGTCGCAAAGCCTTGCCGGAACAGCGCAAACGCAGTCTTCCCCATTGATACCGTGTTCGCGAGAATAGCCGTAATGCAGCGACCGAAGTTCCGGCAGAGTCTGCGTTTGCTCGTTCCGGCCTACAAATGTGTGAGAAATGCGGGCTAGACGATCTCAGCTTGACATTTGGAGATTGACGACGTTATTCAAGGTGAGCACACACTTTCATGAATAGCCACAAAAAGCACGAAAAGTCACAAAAAATGAACAATTACTGCGCAGAAGGCAGTCGGATTGCTTTTTGTGAATTTTCGTGTTTTTTGTGGCTATTACACAGGCTTTCGGGACAGATGCTGCTTTCAGTTGGAGGACATTAGTAGCCCCCGGCTTGCGAACTTCCCGCCACCTCGATAGCTGGCAGATTCAACCGGCTTCGGCAATCGTCCAGCATTTCGCTGGTACGACTTGCGCCCACGCGAGTGACACCTAGCCCGCGAACTTTCAGCAGCATGTCCATGTCGCGAATGCCTCCGGCCGCCTTTACTTGGACACTGGCGGGCGAATGCTCACGCATCAATGTGAGGTCCTCCAAAGTCGCTCCACCGGTGCCGTAGCCAGTGGAAGTCTTGACCCAGTCGGCGCCATGCTCTCCACAGATTTTACACAAGTGGATTTTTTGTTCGTCGTTGAGGTAACAATTCTCGAAGATCACCTTTACCTTTTGACCGGCCGCATGCGCGATGTCAACGACGGCTCTAATCTCCTTGCCGACGTAGTCCCAATCGGCACCGAGGACTTTCGAAACGTTCACGACCATATCCAATTCTTCGCAACCGTCGGCAAGGGCGCGTTCGGCTTCGGCCTGTTTAATCGCGGTGGCATGGCCGCCGTGCGGGAAACCGATGGTCGTGCTGGCCTTGACGGTGCTGCCGCTGAGTATTTCCGCGCAGCGCCCAAGATAATACGGCATGATGCAGACGCTGGCTGTGTTGTAGGCCAGCGCCAACTGACAGCCTGCCTCGAGATCAGACGCGGAAAGAGTTGGGCTTAATAGTGAGTGATCGATCATCTTGGCGATGTCTTCGTAAGTGTAATCCATTTCAGGTTTCCTTCGATCGGAATGTTGATGCGATGATTAATCTTACCGTTGCGGGACAAATTGTCGCAGATAAACAGCGCTTTGCCGCAGTGCTGCTTTGCGCGAGGCCAGTGATTCTTCATAGGCACGATCTTCGACTTCGACACAAACCGGACCACAATAGCCCGTATCGCCCAAGATCGAGAAAAATTGCCCCCAGTCAACTTGGCCGAGGCCGGGAAGTTTTGGTGTATGGTATTCCAACGGCGCCGCCAAGATGCCAACGTCGTCGAGCCGATGTTGATCGACGCGGACATCTTTGGCGTGCACGTGGAAGATACGATCGGCGAAATCACGTAACGGTTTCAGATAGTCCATTTGCTGCCAAACCAGATGCGAAGGATCGAAGTTTAAACCAAAGTGCTCGCTGGGAATCTCCGCAAACATGCGCCGCCAAACGACCGGATTGATTGCCAGGTTTTTGCCGCCGGGCCATTCATCGCCCGTGAATAACATGGGGCAGTTTTCGATACCGATACGCACACCGCAGTCTTCCGCGTATGTCACGATGGATCGCCAGACTTCGATAAATCGCGGCCAGTTATCCTCGACGGAGCGGGTCCAATCACGGCCGACAAAGGTGTTCATTTGCGATATTCCAAGCATCTGACAAGCGGCAATCACCTTGCGTATATGCTCGATCGCGAGCGTGGATTCCTCTTTTTCTGGAGACAATGCGTTGGGATAGTAGCCCAGGCCGCTGATTTCGACGCCGAATTCGGCAGCCCGTTGGCGTATGTCATTGGCATTGGCGGAGTCTACCGAATCGACATCAACGTGCGTGACGCCGGCGTAACGACGCTGGGCCTTGCCTAGCGGCCAGCACATCAACTCGACGCAATCGAAGCCTAGTTCAGCTGTGGTTTGGAATACTTCGTTCAATTCCAAATCAGGTAATATTGCGCTGACGAATCCAAGCTTCATGGTTCAAACGCCAAAGCTGTCTGCGATATTTTTAGGGGCAGGAGCGTACTTGAGCGGTTCCATCGAGCAACTTGCGCGTCCTTGGCTGAGGCTGCGCATGGCGCTGGAATAGCCGAATAATTCCGCCAGCGGCGCGTGCGCTTCGACGACGCTGTTGGTGCCGCGGGTTTCCGTATGGACCACAACGCCACGGCGCCGTTGGATGTCACCCACGAAGTCACCCAGATGTTCTTCTGGCGTTGAGATATTGAGCTTCATCACGGGTTCGAGTAGCACCGGACCTCCCTCACGGAGCGCTTTATCAAACGCGTCACCGACGGCAATGCGAAAAGCGATTTCGTTGGACGAGTCTTCGCGATATTCGCCACCCAACAGCGTTAACTTGAGCATGCTCAGCGGAAAGCCGCCGATTACTCCGCCGCCTTCGCCGCGAGCCTGAAATTCTTCGATTGCTACGCTCAACAATTCGCCTGGAATGGACTCGGCCGGACAGCGGCTGATCACGGTTACGGGACCTTCTTTTTCAGTCGGTTCCATGCGAATGTCGAGAATCGCAAAAAGATGTTCGCCACTCATTTGACGATGACACTCGCCGCGGACTTCGATTGGTCGCGCGATGGTTTCACGGTAGTTAACCCGCGGTTTGTGAACTTTAACGTCCAAATTGAATTCGCGCAACAAACGATGCTTGATGACTTCCAGGTGTAGCTCCCCCATACCGCTGATCAACGTTTGGCCCGTCTCTTCGTTCTCGTCGGCGCTGAACGTCGGGTCCTGCCGCTTCATCATTTCCAACACATCACCGAGTTTCTTGCGTTCGGCCGTCGATTCCGGTTCGATCGCCATTGAGATGACGGTTTCCGGAAACGAAATGGCGTCGAGTAGAACGGGATCACGACTGTCGCAGAGCGTGTCGCCGGTTACCGAATCACGCGGACCAATAATTCCGACAATGTCTCCGGCTTCGACCATTTCAACTTGGCCATCTCGCTCTTTGCGGGTAGCGTGAATCTGCCAAAGCTGGGCTACATTTTCCTTTTTATTGCGCGTCGTATTGAGCACGCGGGAGTTGGCTTTGAGCTGGCCCGAATAGACTCGCACCCAGTAAAGATCGCCTGTCTTGGCTGGCAGGATTTTGAAAACCAAACCGCAAAATGGTTCTTTGGAATTCGGTTTACGTCCGATTTTTCTGTCAGATTTCTTGGGATCGATGCCTTCCACCGGAGGCGTATCGGCGGGACTAGGCAGATAACTTGCAACACCGTCGAGCAAGGGTTGTACGCCGACGCCTTTGAGCGCGGAACCAACGAAAACGGGTTGAATTTGATGATGCACAGTCGCCTCGCGGAGCACCTTGTCAATCAGGGCGGGTGGCACGTCCGATTCTTGCAAAGCCAATTCCATCAGCTCATCGCTGAAGTCGCAGAGGCATTCGAGCATAGTTTCGCGCCACAATTCGGCTTCTGTCTGGTGCGATTCCGGTATCTCCACGACGCGCACGGTTTTCCCACCGTCCTCGTCAGCGAAGGTGAACATCTTCATACGCACCAAATCGATGACGCCGTGGAATGGATCCTTGACATGGGGAGGTCCGGCGCCGACCGGGATTTGGACCGCGACGGGATGTGCGTTGAGACGATTCCCGATTTCCTTGAAGGTACCTTCAAAGTCGGCGCCTTCGCGATCCATTTTGTTGATGAACACGATACGCGGTACCTGGTAGCTGTCGGCTTGTCGCCACACCGTTTCGCTTTGGGCTTCCACGCCTTCGCGAGCGCTGAAGACGACAACGGCGCCATCCAACACGCGCAAGCATCGCTCCACTTCGGCCGTGAAATCGACGTGGCCTGGAGTATCAAGCAAGTTGATCGTGATTTTCTTCCAAGGAAAGGTCACACAGGCCGAGTAAATAGTTATCCCACGTTCTTGTTCTTCGGGATCGATGTCAGTTTCCGTCGTGCCTTTATCGACTTCACCGACGCGGTGCTTGGCGCCTGAATAGTACAGCATGCGCTCAGTGACGGTTGTCTTGCCCGCATCGATGTGGGCAATGATGCCGATGTTGCGCAATTGCTCGAGGTTACGGACCATGATTTGGACCCAGTTCGGAAAGCCGAATTATCGGATCATCGGCTGTTTTCTGAAAGGCGTGGCAGCGCATGAAAAACGCCGCGTTGGAACGAGGTCCACGCGGCGACGTGTTTTGTGGGGTCTACCAAGCGAAGTGAGCAAACGCCTTATTCGCATCAGCCATGCGGTGCACATTGTCGCGGCGCGTCATGGCGGCGCCTTCCTTGTTGTAGGCAGCAACCAGTTCCTCGGCCAAAACCTTGTGTTTGGGGCGTCCTTTCTTGTCTCGCAGTGCCAACAGAATCCAGCGAATCGCCAGCGACTGTTGACGCGCCCTATTCACTTGCATCGGAACCTGGTAAGCGGCACCGCCAACGCGTTTACTGCGAACTTCGATGGCGGGTTTTACGTTTTCGACCGCTTCGGTAAAGACCTCAATGGGTTCCTTGTCTTTTACCTTCTTGCTAATCTCGTCGAGCGCTTGGTAAAAGAGTCGTTGGGCTGTTGTCTTTTTGCCGTCCCACATCAAGCAGTTGATGAATTTGCTGGCCAACATCGAATCAAAACAAGGATCACCCTTGAGGTGCGTTCGGCTGGCGGTAATGCGTCCCATGATTCCTGTCCGTTAGTTATAGGCGTCGCGGCCAAGTTTGACACATTTGCGCTGTTCTTATTGCAGTGTACCGACTTCGGCCGCCCGAGGTAAAAAAATTTTCTGGCGCGCTACTACGGTTTCTTTGCCCCGTAACGGCTACGCGACTGCCGACGTCCATCGACGCCGAGGGTATCAAGTGCCCCACGGACGACTTGATAACGTACGCCCGGCAAATCCCTGACGCGACCGCCGCGGACCAACACGATCGAGTGTTCCTGCAAACTGTGGCCTTCGCCCGGAATATAAACCGTGACTTCTTTGCCATTTGACAAACGCACACGTGTGATCTTGCGTAAAGCGGAATTCGGCTTTTTGGGCGTCATTGTTCGAACTTGCAAGCAGACACCACGTTTTTGGGGGCAGCGGTCAAGGACTGGAGCCTTGCTTTGACTGCGCTTGCTTCTGCGGCGACGGCGTACAAGTTGGTTGATCGTAGGCATTTACTGTGCTCGGTTTTGCGAACTGTGCTGTTTTGTGGGTGCTGTTTTGCGGGTACTATCTTGCGGATCGTGGTGGATTTCGGGTCTGACGGCATGCCGAGCATTGGTCGGTTTAACTCAGCTCGGTGCGTCGAGCCTTTCAACTTACCGCAACTGCGGGCAATGTCAACATCACGTGCTCGCTCGGATCGAGCGGGATCGCCAATTCTCCTTAAGAGAGCCTTATTGCATAGTGGGGCATTGGGTTAGTCATCGGTACCTTCATCCGCACCGTCACCGCTGAAACCACGATGTTCATTACTGGAGACTTCGCTATCACTACTGATCGGTTCGGGCTCTTTGGCAGCCGCTTCGCCGTCACCATCTCCATCGAACGCTCCGTCATCCCCGCCGACGTTACTATCGCCGCCGACGTTACTATCGCCGCCGAGGTTACTATCGCCCCCGAGGTTACTATCGCCGCTACCAGCAATGAGGGCGTCCAAACCAGCCGGTACAGAGGTGGCGGCGGAGGCCGGCTCCTGTGACGGTTCCGGCGTTAATGGCTCTACGCCGCCGATCAAATCAGCAACACTTTCAGCGATGGCTTCCGAATCGCCAGCCGTCTCGAGTAACGGAAAGCTTTCGACAAGCGCGCGATCCTTCCGTGCGGCCAAAGCGGCGAGTGCCTCGGGACGGATACGGACTTCGGACTCTTGGAAGGTGCGGAAACCGGTGCCGGCTGGGATCAGGTGGCCGAGAATGACGTTTTCCTTCAAACCTACCAATCGGTCGATCTTGCCAGACAAGGCAGCTTCGGTGAGGACCTTGGTGGTTTCCTGGAAGCTGGCGGCTGAAATAAAGCTGGAACTTTGCACAGCTGCTTTCGTGATACCCAGCAACTGCGTACTCGCCGTGGCCGGGCGTGGCCGAGTTCCACCTGCTGGTTCACCGCCGAGCGCTTCGATCTGGCTGTTCACTTGTTCGAGAGCGTCTTTGGGGACGATCGTGCCTTCCTCGAAGTCACTATCGCCTTTCTTGTTAATCTTGAGGCATTCGCCGATGTGCTCATTGGCAAGGCGGAAATCGAACTTGTCCAGAACGCTACCGGGCAACAAGTTTGTATCACCGGGGCTTTCTATGTGTACTTTACGCAACATGCGAGCAATGATGATCTCGCAGTGTTTGTCGTTGATTTCCACACGTTGACTACGGTACACGCCTTGGATCTCATGCAACAAATACTGTTGGACGGCTTCTTCACCGGAAATCCGCAGGATATCGTGTGGCACAAGCGGTCCATCCACTAATGCTTGTCCGGCACGCACGTAGTCACCGGAGTGCACGAGAAAGCGTTTACCATGAGGTACCAAGTGTTCACGCTCGATACCGCTTTCACTTTTGACGATGATCGTTCGTTTACCGCGACGACGTTCGCCTAGGATTTCGACGATTCCATCCACTTCAGCGATAACCGCCGGGTCCTTGGGCTTGCGCGCCTCGAAAATCTCCGTCACACGAGGCAGACCGCCCGTGATGTCTTTGATACCGGAGGCTTCACGCGGCGTCTTGGCAACGATTGTACCGGCAGTGACGGTGTCACCTTCTTCGGCTTCGATATGGGCGCGCTCCGGTAGGTAGTAGACGTCGAGCGGCTTGCCGTCCGCGTCTTCGAGAACGACTTGCGGATGCAAGTCACCGCGATGATCGATGATGATCCGACGCAAGTTCCCACCGGCGTCCTTTTCGGCCGTCATAGTTTCGCCTTCGACAACATCTTCGTAGCGAACCTTACCGTCGACTTCGGCGAGAATCGGGATACTATGCGGATCCCATTGGCAAAGCACTTTTCCGACTTTTACCTTCTGGTCTTCCTCGACCATGAGAACCGCACCGGCCGGTACTTCGTACTTTTCAATCTCACGCCCTTTAGCGTCCAGCAGCGAGACTTCACCGTTTCGTGTCAGTACAACGTGCTTGCCGTCGTCGTTGACAACCGAACGCATGCGGGTGAATCTGACGATACCGCCCTTCCTCGCTTTGGTTTCGCTTTCCTCGATATCGGCTTGCGCCACGCCACCAATGTGGAAGGTTCGCATGGTCAATTGCGTACCTGGCTCGCCAATGCTCTGAGCAGCGATGATACCGACCGC
>CBDUAB010000028.1:0-10928 GCA_965365045.1 uncultured Planctomycetales bacterium | reverse complement strand
CAGATACCGACGCGAGACAAGTCAACGTACGTACGCTTGCGGCCCAGCTCTTTAACACCCGCTGCCTGTTCCTCGGTCGAGAGTACTCCAAGCTTGCCAAATATCGATCGTCGCCACGCAGCTCCTTTCGGTGCTGGCGTGCCTCGGTTGTCGATGGAGACCACAAGATAACCGAGGTCGGCAACTACGCGATGATAGTCCGCGTGGACTTTTCCCCACGCATCCAATACTGTCTGCGCGTGCGGCTCCCCATAGACATACACAAGAACAGGATACTTCTTGGAAGGATCGAAGTCCGCGGGTTTCATCATCCAGGCGTCCATCACCACGCCACCGCCGATATCAAGTTGAAAAAACTCGGTCGGCCGAACGATCACCGACACCAACTTCTTGCGCAGCTCTTCGTTGTCTTCGAGCACGCGCACGACTCGATGTTCCGGAAACTGCACGAGTTCGATGATTGGGGGCGTATCAAACGTTGAGTAAGTATGGAACGCCCACTTCGCGTCCGGCGAGAACTCGTAGTCGTGTGTACCCGGCTGGTTCATCGGCGTGACCCGCTCGGGTTTTCCCGTTCCGTCCAGCCTCACACGGTAAAGATATTTCTGAGTCGCATTGTCGGGGGACGCGTTGTAGTAAAACCATCCTCCCGCCTCGTCCACGTTGACACGCTCAATGATGTCGGACGGACCGGGCGTGAGGCGAGCTCGTTCCTTGCCGTCGCGTGTGTAGGTATAAGCGTGTCGCCAGCCATCCTTCTCGCTGATCACAATGAATTCACGGCCGTCGCGAATCCACTCCAGGCCGGCATTCTTGCCAACGCTCGCGACCACCCAGGCAGGATCGGATTCGTGGTAGATACGAGTAATCTCACCCGTGCGGACGTCGGCAAGAAGAAATTCTCGCTCGTCTCGAAAGCGGCTGAGTTTTTCCACCAGCAACTCATCAGAATTCCCAGCCCAGTCGACCTGTCCGAGATAGAAACCCTCTGCAGGTTCGGGAATCGAGAGCCAGCGTGTCTCGCGGCCTTGGACGTCAACGACCCCCACACGCAACGTCGGGATGGTCTCGCCCACTCTCGCGAAGTGAGTCTCTTTGACCTCCGGGTACGATGGATCGCTCGGAACAAGCATTGCTCGTGAGCGCACCCTAGAATAGTCCGACTGCACGAAGGCGATCCGCTTCCCGTCAGGACTCCATCTTGCCCGGCGGTTCCAAACCGCAGTTCCGTCCGCGTCTTTCGTAAGCGAAACTGTCCGGTCGTTGTGCAGATCACGAACATGGAGATTCCCGTTCTCGGAGTACAGGATGTGCTGTCCATCCGGAGACTGTTTGCCTGACTCATCGCCCTTCTTTTCGGATGATGTATCCACCTCGGTGCGTTCGCCGGTGGCGAGATGATAGCGTACGAGCACTTGTTCGTCTGTGTCGGAGATCGACTCGAGCACCGTATAGCCCGAACTGTCTGGGAGCCACTCTCCACGAAAAGCTTTCGCGCGGAACTCTCTCTGTTCGTAGATCGCATGCAGTCGCGACTCTGCCTCTTGGAGATCGAGAGCCTGGGAATCTTGGCCGTAAATGTCACGGAAGCCGGAGATCCCGACAGCACAGAGGGCTATCGAGCAAGCAACTAACATGTTCGTCCGCATTTAAGAGCATCCCCAAGGTTATCGGCAAACGTCACTTCGGATGTGTGTGCAACGCCTCGCGTTGTCTCTGAATTCGATCTCGGAGAGACTTACAGGTGACGTCTTACGTGATGACCATGATATCGCCGTCAACACGCCCTTTCCAACATCCGCGTATCGACCACCAACATTGTGTGTCGTAGCAGAAGCGTTGGACGAAGACAACCTCTGATCCGCCCTTGGCCGTCCGGATCGGGTCGTTGATCAGTCAGTGACAGTCTCGCGGCGTAAATCGAGAACTTGCCCCTGTGCTAACAGTCTTTCGCGGAGTTTCGGATACGGCAATTGCTGAACGGTTAGCTCTTGTTCATTCTTTGCCGTTAAAGCCGCCGCAATGCCGGCGCTCTGGCCGAGAATCATCCAGGTCGGTTCCACGCGGATCGATGAGATGCCGACGTGGGTGCAAGAGAGCGCGACGGGGACCAGCAAATTAGTACACTCATCGGGCTTCGGCAGGATCGAGCGATAGGGGACGTGATACGCGTAGCCCTGTTTGGGATGCTTTTTCCTCACTGGGAAGATGGTTCCCTCGTTGATAACGCCGCCATCTTTCAAAGCAACTCGCTGGCAGTCGTGCGAATCAATCGGAAATGAAGAAACGATGATCGGGTCTCCCTTTTCCGGTTCCACCAAAATGTCCTTTTGGCTCAGCACATACATGCCGCGCATGCGTCGCCCTTCGCGAACGTAGAGCGCGGGTGAGAAGTGTCCGTAGTCGGGAAACTCATCCTTGCAGAGGCCCAATCGCGCATATCGCTTTCGAACTTCTTTCGGCACAGCCGGGTCGTTGGTGAGAAAGTGGTACAGCTCCAGCGTGTATTGCTTGTGAGCTTCCCAGATCGCGGCTCTCCCGACTTCGCCGGCTTCACACCAACCATTGCCGCCGCCTACGAGTCCAAGAGAAAACTGTCCGCCTATCGAGTTGTTGCCATCGAATTTGTTGCCAGGTAGACGATAGAGGTCAAACCCCAGCCTCCCACCCGCCTTGGCATAGCGACGCATGATTTCGAAACGGGCAGGATCGTAATTCGCCGGTTCGGGAAAAGGTACGCGGTTCTCTGGATCCTCGGTCAAGCACAGCCGAAAGCTGTAAACCATTACGTTCTTGTCGCCTGCCTCTTCGTGGCCTGCGTCGGTGGTGGTGACCAACGGCAGCAGCTTGCCCTGGCTGTCGAAGCCGTTGATTTTCATTTTCGATTTCGCGTATTGCTTGCCAGCGTATGACTCGCCGTATTCCGCACGGCCTTCGCGGCCGATGGTCCAGCTCACACCGGACGTAGCCATCAAGTCGCCTTCGTACGTCGCGTCGACAAAGACTTCAGCTTCGAACGTCCCGCCCGTCGTGACGAGGTCGGTGATGCGTGTTCCGTTCTTCCGCACAGTCTGGAGGTAGCGTTTGGTCAAGACCTGAACGTTTGCCTCGTCCAGCATCTGTTTTGTCACTCTTGCCGCCACATGAGGTTCGTAAGTCCAAACAGCATGATCCTTCACGCTGACCTTGTAAGGCAATTTGATGCCCCGAGACTCGTAGTCTTTCTCGATGCGCGTGTGCCATTCGTCGAATAGTCCCATTAGCGTGCGGCGATCACATTGGTTGGAGTCGCTGTGGCTCAGTCCGCCGGTGTTTAATCCACCAACGTGGTCTGTTGGTTCGAGCAGAATTACAGAAACGCCTTCCCGCGCAGCACCGATGGCAGCACAGACGCCGCCCGGTGTCGACCCATAGACGACAACGTCGGCCTTGGTTGCTTCAGCGTTCGCATCCGAACGTTGGCCAAACACGAGCGTCAACGTCGCAACGAATATCAAAAGGAAACGACTGATCTTTGGAGTCGCACTCATTGTCACCGCCTTTCCAAGCAAACCACGTCCAGCTGAGGACCGCGCTTGAGCACTGCAGTGCGACCCTCCTCGCTGAGCAGACAAATACGATCAGCCGCACCGACCGGAGACGCGCTGAAATTGCGCACGCCCGGCAGACGGTGTTTGAAATAGTGCTGCTTTCCGTCGACCGCGCCAGGCACGAAAAGCATCCACGCGCCAAAACGTTTCATTGGTTTTGCTCCGGTTGTGCCAAGCGAAGAAACGATCTGAGAATCCAAAGTATAGCGTGATCAGCAAGCACCGTGATCCTCAACAGAAAGAATTGGCCAGGCCAATGATTTCCGGAACGCCTTCATTTTACGCGCTGAGGAATAGCCCTCAGTTGGGCTTCTTTAACCGTGTGTATCGCTTCGTTTCAAGGCTTCGAAGTGTTAATTAAGGCATCAAGCTGCGGACGGTCGCCACCGCACGAGGCGGGATCTTGATGGTCGAGGCATTCTGTCGGCTCTTTGCGAGGGTGTCCGCGCTGAGTGTCGCTATCCAAGTTGACAAGGTCAGCCAAGCGCAGGTGAGAAGTACGGCTTGTTTGTTTTCCAGTATCATGTGTGCACCCCAAATGCTGCTCTCTTGGTCTGTCGACGGTTGGCCGTTCAGAGGCGTCGATCAGAAAAGCAATTCTAATCGATCTGGGTGAATTGTGGTGTCCAAGATGCATGAACTAGACTATAGGTCTGCGATGCCATGAGGAGGAAATTCCTCGTATCGATCCCGAGGCGAAGAACCAAGAAAGAGTCCACGAATGCGTATAGCCTTCTGCTGCAACTTACTTTTGTTTGTCCCATTCGTGGTCACTTCATCGGTAAGCGCCGATGAGGTCGCGAATAACTGGCATCAGTGGCGAGGTCCTGAAGCGAACGGTGTTTCTCGCACTGCCAAGCCACCGGTCCAGTGGAGTGAAAATCGGAACATCCGATGGAAAGTCAAGATTGACGGCAACGGCTCCGCATGTCCCATCGTCTGGGGAGACAAGGTATTTTTGTTGACCGCCCTCAACACGGGAATTGTCGATTCATCGCTTCCAAAGCCCGAGGACCAGCCGGACCGCGTCTTTGGTATTAAGTATCCGAATACGACATACCAGTTTGTCGTGCTCTGCCTGGATCGAAATACGGGAGACGAACTCTGGCGGCGAGTCGCGATCGAGCGAGTTCCACATGAGGGGCATCACCACGACAACAACTTTGCGACGGCGTCTCCAACAACCGATGGCAAGCGACTCTACTGTTGGTTTGGTTCGGCGGGACTATTTTGCTACGACCTGGCCAACGGCGAAATCATCTGGCAGTCGAGCGGCCTGACGGGCAACGTAATTCCGAGCCCGGTGATTGAGGGCGATGTCGTTTACTGCATGAGTGGCTATGAAGGCTACTCTTTGCTCGCGCTTCGCATGTCGGAAACCGGCGATATTAGTGCGTCCGATGCCCTTGTGTGGAGTAAGAAGCAAGGCACTCCCTACATTCCCTCACCGTTGCTCTACGACGGAATGCTGTACTTCAATCAGTCGAACCAGGCAATCCTGACATGCGTCGACGCGAGTACCGGCGACACGATCATCAGCCGTACTCGACTGCCCGGAATCTCAAATATCTACGCATCGCCAGTCGGAGCAGATGGACGCGTTTACATCACCGGGCGGAACGGAACGACGCTCGTGTTAGAGCGATCCGGAAAACTGACAGTACTCGCCAAGAATTCGCTGGATGATCAGATCGATTCATCCCCAGCGCTGGCTGGCCAACAATTGTTCCTTCGCGGACAATCGTTTCTCTACTGTCTCGAGGAATGAAGCTGACCCGATAGAGCGTCAGCCAGGAAGGAGAATCACATGCGGACTGTTTTTGGATCCGTTATCGCTGCGATGGTCATGCAGGCAGTGTCCATTGCTGACGACGACTTACTTGGTGAAGTCGTCCTCGGTGTAGAACATCCGATTACCGTCTCGCTTGCGAAACCGCCGCGTGGTTTTGTCGCGGATGCAGGACTTGGACTGTTGCGGCACAAGTCATTGACTGGCAAAGTCGTGCACAAAGCTCGTCCGGATGTACGCGGGCTGTTCGAAACGCGCGCTGTCAGAACACCGGAAGGTGACTTGCTATTGATGTTCCCGGAGGGCAATCACTATGCGGCCGGTCACGGCAAGGTAAATGAGATGGTCGCCTATCGGTCAAGCGACCACGGACAAACGTGGGAAGGTCCCAAAGTGGCGTTTGATATCAGTTACAGCCAGCACGGATTTATTCCGTTGATTCCGAAAGGCAGCGACCGCATCCATGCGTTCGGGACGCAGCCGATTCCGAGTAAATACAGTCGAGAGAACGGCAAGCACGAGAATACTCCGATCGGATTTCGATGGTCCGACGACGATGGGCACACGTGGAGCGACGTGACTCTCATTCGTCCCGACAATGATCCAGAGTTTCGTGGAATGTCGGTCACGCGTATGTGCGAGACAGACAGCGGGACTTGGCTGTTGGGTTCGCACGCCGCGGACTGGTCGAAGCAACCGCTCGAAACGCAACAATACCTATTGCGTAGCGAGGATCACGGCAAAACCTGGACGGTCTTGCCCAATGAGCGACCCAATGGTTGGTTCGCACGCGACTTTCGCCGCATGGACGAGGGACGCCCCATCAGTCTTGGTCGTGGCGAAGTCTACTTCATGGCGCGAACTCCGACGGGTCGACTGTGGGAAGCCAGAAGCCAGGACGACGGAAAGACTTGGTCCAAACCGAAGCCAACCGCGCTCGTGCATCCCGACGCACCCCCGATGCTGTTTCATCTTTCGGATCGCACGACCCTGATCGCTTTCCATCACAATCGCCACATCAAAACACAATACACCGGCCTAAGTGGCACCATGGACGGCATGCGAGACCGCGGTGAAATCTGGATCTCGTTGTCTAGGGATGGGGGGCGCAACTGGAGCACTCCGCAGTTCTTGTTCGCCAACGCCCTAGCTCCAAATCCCGACAAGTCAGGATGGTTCAACCACAACGTGTCGTACTTGGATGCAGTCATCGACGACGAAGTGATTCATTTATTCTGTCCGCATCGGTGGAATCGGGCCCTACACCTCACGATCCGGGAGCGAGATCTCGGACTTCTACCAACCGAGGAACAATTGCGACAGTTGACGAAATAGTCCGCGCACTCCAAAGCATGGGCGCTCCGCTTTGTTGGTTACATCAACTACGGATTGAACGGCGACAGCGACGAGAGATACCTATGTCCAAAGTCTACAACCATTCATCGACCGTTATCGCTTGTTTGTCTCTTGCGCTGTCTCTGTTTTCCGGCGTGGCGCCTTCGAGGCCCTGTCTTGCCGATGACTGGCCTCAATGGCTTGGCCCGCAACGGCTGCCGGTTTGGAACGAGGATGGCATCATCGATGCGTTTCCCGAATCGGGGCCGCCGTTGCGTTGGAAAGCGGAGCTAGGTGGAGGTTACTCTGGCCCGGCCGTCGCCGATGGTCGCGTATTTGTGATGGATCGAGCTACGGCAAGCGACGACCTACAGTCGGGCAAGCTGTTACAGGATGACGAGCCGCCGTCCAATCAGAATTTTGTGCGACGACTGTTGCTTGGGCGCGAACGAGTTCTGTGCTTTCGCGCATCGGATGGAAAACAGCTTTGGAGCCACGAATACGATTGCCCGTACACAAGTGTCGCCATCTACGCGATCGGCCCTCGTTGTACGCCGACGGTTGACGGAGATCGCGTCTACACGCTAGGCGCCGAAGGAAATCTCGTGTGTTTGCGAGTCAAAGACGGTTCCGTTGTATGGAGACGCGACTTTGTCACTGAGTTCGGCCTCGACGTTCCAGAATGGGGAATTGCCGCTCATCCGCTCATTGATGGCGAACGACTGATCTGCATGGTCGGCGGAGACGGAACGACCTGCGTGGCGTTCGACAAACGTACCGGCAAAGAAATCTGGCGGGCTCTTTCAGCGAGGCAGCCAGGCTACTGCCCACCCGTGATCTATGAGTTTGCCGGTCTGCGGCAGCTCATTACTTGGGATAGCGACGCGGTGAGTGCTCTCAATCCCGCGGATGGCGAGGTCTATTGGCGTGTTCCCTTCGAAGCCACGTTCGCGATGGCGATCGGTGGTCCACAGCGCGAGGGCAATTCTCTTTTCGTGATGGCATTCAACCGCAAGTCCGCGATGATTCAGGTGAGCGCCGATGGACGGTCGGCAGAGATTATGTGGCAAGGCGATTCGAAGCGCGGCATCGACGGCGTTCTCAATACCGCCGTGATTCGTGACGGATATGTATATGGCTGTGGAAATGGAGGAAGATATGTCTGCGCCGAATTGAAAACGGGCAAGAGGATCTGGTCAACGTTTGCGCCGTCGACCGGAAAGAGGCCAGCCTCCTGGGCCAATGTCTTCACCATCCGTCATGGTGAGCGCTATTTCCTTGCCAACGACTTGGGTGACCTGATCATCGCAAAAATGACGCCAGACGGTTACGAAGAACTCAGTCGGACTCACCTGATCGATCCCACACACGTAGTTGGTAATCGCACGCTCGTTTGGTCTCATCCTGCCTTCGCGAATCGAAGCGTTTATCTGCGCAAAGACAAAGAGATACGATGCTATTCACTGGCTTCACGGGCGAAGTCTTCGCAACCGAAAGCAACAACCACGCATTCAGAGGATTCCCTAAATGGTTCAACCGGCGGCAAACCAAACGAAAAGGTGCATTCATCGCTTTCCAAAGCGAAATCACTAGTCGAGGCAGCAGTGGCAAAAGGGGAAGTCGCTGGAGCGGTGCACTTGGTTGTTGAGGATGGACAGACCATTCATTCCTGTTCCAAAGGAGTTCGCGACATCGAAACTGGCGAGCCGATTTCTTCAAACACTATTGTCCTCCACTCGAGATGATGCCGCCTGACATGACGATCGAAGAAATGGCGGAGAAACTCGCTTCCATCCCGGCGCACCATCATCCAGGTGAACAATTCACCTATGGCTACAGCACCGACTTACTTAGCCGACTGATTGAGATTTGGTCCGGAAAGCCGCTCGACGAATTCATTCAATCAGCCAGGGGGCCGCAGTCGAGTAGACGTGAGGTAGTCGGAAGAGCTGACCTGGACTAAACGAAAACGGCTATCAGAAATGAAACGACTATCACTCGCTTTTATCCTGCTCGCGATAATACGGTCGAGTCTGTCGGCTGACTTGAACTGGAACCAATTCCGTGGGCCAAACGGCGACGGCAAATCAACGGCGAAGAATCTGCCAATTGAATTCGATGAAGCGAAAAACGTTCGCTGGAAAACAGCGATTTCTGATGAAGGTTGGTCGTCACCAGTGGTCTGGGGCGACCAAATCTGGCTGACTTCAGGAAGCGACGAAAAGAAGGAGCTTCGAGCGATCCGTGTCGACTTGGACAGCGGTAAGATTCTTCAAAACATCAAAGTCTTCGACTACATTGAGACACCGATCGTTGAGGCGTACAAAAGCCGCTATCAAATGAACAGCCCGGCTTCGCCGACTCCTGTTGTCGAACAAGGTCGCGTCTATGTTCACTTTGGGTCCCAGGGCACTGCATGTCTCGATACGGAAAGCGGCGAGAAACTCTGGGAGCGACGCGACCTGCATTGCGATCAAATCCAATACGGAGGTTCATCGCCTATCGTTGACCAAGATTCGCTATTCGTTGCCTTTGACGGAATCGACAAGCAGTTTTTCGTCGCGTTTGACAGGCAGACCGGCCGCACTCGGTGGAAACAGGACCGCAACGTCAACTCTGATTGGGAAGCAACGTTAAGGGCCACTGGTGTCGAACCCTCAGGCATCTTGAAGTCAAAACCAGGCGACAACAAGAAGTCGTTTGCGACAGCACACATCATCGAACACGATGGTCGGCGACAGGTGATCGCCCCAGGTGCTGAGGCGATGATGTCTTACGATCCCAAAACTGGTGAGGAATTCTGGCGAGTCCTTTACCTGGGCCACTATAACGTCGCCGCCCGGCCGCTCTTCGAAAACGGACTGATTTACGTAAATGTCACGGGTCCCAGCGAACGCCTCCTGGCGCTTCGACCGGATGGAACAGGAGACGTGACGGACTCCCATGTTACTTGGTCCACACACAAGGGGGTTCCGAATATGCCGTCACCAATCGTCATCGGCGAGCTTGGTAACGGCGGGCCGTCCAGGCCTGACAGCGAGATGGGACGGTTTCGTGAGGCGCAGAAACGAGGCGCCGCGAAGATCAACCATGCGAAGTTCGTGGTGACCCGTCACTTTGCCCGTCCCGCCGAGTTATCTCCCAACAAAGGCCACGGCCATCACTGGTTCGGCAACGCCGAGAGTTACTTTCTGATCGGCGATGCGTTGGGCAAAGCGATGATTGAACTGATGGAGCAGTGAACCGCGAAGTCCGCCCACTCCGCCTCCATCGCTGGCGGCTGCGGAATCTCCATTGAAACTGTCGAGTGTGTCGATCGGCGAGTAGAATTCTTATAAGTAGGCGATTCTGGCACCACACAGGTGGAAGATTTCTTGATTGTTGCCAACTTTCTGGATCACACAACTCATGCCCCACACCGCACGAATCACTGGCCGAGCGATGCTCGTGTTTGCCGTCTCCCTAACTTTTTGCCTCGTCACGGCAACTTCCGATGCAGATGAGGTCCGAGGTTGGAAGAAGCCGCTTCGCGAGAAAGAACGACTCCTGGAAGTCAACATCTTGAAACGGCACAACATTCTGGGGCTGTATCCATCGATGGTGCAGATCCCGCCGGCCCGATGACGGGCAATACTCCCTAAAGGAAATGGCTCGACGTCTTCATGGGCGGCAGATTCCAGGACTTCAACATGGCCAGCGTCTCGTTCCACACGACTTCCGGCTTGAGTGGTTGAACCATGATCTCGACAGGAATTTCGATCAGGTCATAACCCGCAGCGGTTTGATCGATTGGGCGCTCTTGCTGCTCGTGCATCAGGATGCCGATTTGGAAGGGTTTGCCTTTTCGTTGCGACTCGCCCTGGGCGGTGGAATCCTTCGAATTGAAGATCGAGGCTCCGGCCGCAACGGCAAGAGATTGCACAAAATGACGTCGTTTCATGTTAACGGCCTCCTGGCTGATTGGTCTCTTAGAAACCAGCTTCTGTCGTTAACTCCCATTGTTTGAGATTTTGCCTCCTTTGGGTGTCGGTGGCGACGGAGACCTTGTGTTGCGATCCAGGTTCCGTTGCCCGATTCCACTCAGCCTTTGAGACCGCCTTAGCGCGTATTTTTACACGAATCTGGGAGGTGCCATTCTTTTTTGGTGTAGGTTTGAGACGAGTCGATACGTCGCCCGCTGGACGAGCGTCGAGTCGCATTTCTTCCTGGAACAG
>CBDUAB010000027.1:0-11198 GCA_965365045.1 uncultured Planctomycetales bacterium | reverse complement strand
TCTGGATAATCGTCAGTCGAGCGACTTCCTTCATGCCAAGCGGAGATAGACCGACGGCTGGCGGCAGAAACAGCAGCAGCGGCGCGAGAATGATCCCACCACCAAGGCCGATCCAGCCGGCGAGAAAACCGCCAATCAGACCCACTGCGGCCAATAAAACGTACAGTTCCACACTCAAAACCTCTGCTCAATACTGTGACCGCTCCTTAACACAAGCCTGTACCAATCGTATCGGTTTCTCATGTCCGCCAGAATCGAATGAATCGTGATACCGGCGAGGCCCATGACCAAGCGTTGCTTATACCGCCCAAAACAGGGCTACAAAGCGCGTGTGCATGACTGCCGTAGGCAAGTATCATTCACTGGTATGGAAATGCGTCACCTACAAACATTCGTAATTGCGACCGAACGGCAGAGCTTCACTCGCGCCGCCGAAATGTTGGGCCTGACTCAGGCGGCCGTCAGCCAGCATGTCGCGGCGCTAGAGAAGGAGCTGCGCACGTCCCTCTTCGATCGTGGACCGCGGTCCGTCACGCTGAGCGACACCGGCCGGCGCGTGTACGAATACGCCAGACAGATCCTGGAACTTGTTGATGAGATTCACCGAGAGGCAGGGCAACAAGCGTCTGTCGTCACCGGGACGATCAAGATCGCCTGCAGCACGGTGCCTTCCGAGTGGCTTCTGCCGGAGTTGTTGGTGAGATTTCGGGAACTCTATCCAGAAGTTCAAGAGTCGGTATCGGTCTCCGACAGCGCCGCTGCGATCCAAGCCGTCGAGTCGGGCACTTCCGAAATAGGCTTCGTGGGTGAATTGCCCCGTGCAGCAAACTTGTGCGCAAAATCCATCGCCCAGGATGAGCTGACATTGGTCGTTGCGCCCGAACACGAATTCGCGGACAAAAAGAGCATCAAACCACATGACCTTCGTGGGCAGCCGCTAATTGTTCGAGAAGCTGGATCAGGCAGCCGCCGTTGCGTTGAGCGGGCCTTGTCAAAGGCCGGCCTCGCGACAACGGACCTGAGGTTCTCGATGGAAGTCAACTCGAACGACGCGATTCGCGCAGCCGTGGAACGTGGAGTCGGTATTTCGTTTCTCTCCACACGAACAGTCGCGCGGGAGATTCTAGATAAGCGACTGATTCCGGTTGATATCGAAGGCGTCCGGGCCGTCCGCGATCTGTACTTGATCACTGATCCCCAGCGACTGCCCACGCGCGTCGTGCGCGCCCTCCTTGAATTCCTTGACATGTGGCGAGACGAGTGGCGAGAAGCGAAAGACGAGACACCTTGACTGCACCCACAGCTTTAACCGCTAATCGGGACTATTCCGCGCCGGCAATGGCCTTTTTCAGCGTTTTGCCGGATACTACTTCCGCGAACCGAAATCCCTCTCGCCAGCGGGCTTTGGGAATCTCGGCCGCGCCAAAATAGTCTTCTTCGTGAAGTATCGCGGTGGGGTCGGTGTCGATTTTGCCCTCTGAATCGACGTAGGTCTTGAGGAGATAACGGCCACGCGGCAGTTTCCCGTCTTCCTTCCACGCTGCTGTCTTGGTCGAGTCATCCGCTGCGAAGAAAAACAGTGATCCATTTACCATGCGGCGCGGTGTCACGGTGCCTTGCGTAAACGCAATCGGTTCATCGCACCATTTGGCTTGCTCCTCATCCCAAGCGTGCAAGAACATCTGCACGGGCACCCCGACTTTCCACTCATCAGGTGCAGCCTTGACGCGGACGACCAGTTGCGATGGAATCCAGTTGTCGTTGGGAAGTTCAGCAACCGATGTATACTGCCCGTTGACCACTTTCGCATAGTCGAGCAACCAAGCCATGAATGATTTGTACGATTGGTCGTTGTGATGCATCTTCAAGCCGCCCATATGCGAAACAGGATCGCGATACGATGGTTGTTCGAATGTACCATCGGAGTTTTTCTTGGGAAGTTTTGACATCGGTTTAAGCACGACCAAGCTGTGAGCGGGTTCCGCTAAGTTGATCAGTGGCCAGCGATCATCCGGCGTTGCTCGGCTCGCCTCAACCCAATACTGTAAAGTCGCCTCGGGCGTTTCGCGGAATAGCTCCAAACGAGCCAGCATCGCGTCGTCGTATTGTGCCGCGAATTCTTTCTGTTTCTTAACGGCAACCTGATGTTTTGGATTCTCAGGATCAACTTCGTGCGGAGTGTGGCAAGGAAAACATCGCATACGTTGCGACCAGACGTTGCGAACGAACGAATCAACTACGCGGCTCTTGCGAGCATGCCGAATGACTTCATCGGGAACCTGCGGCTTGGCCAGTTCGGTTGAAGCTGGCAGATCGCGAAGCTGCGGATCGCTGCAACATGCTTTGACCCAAGCCGCGAATGCCCCGAATTCTGCCTTGCGAGTTTGCTCATGAATCAGTTTTGCGCCCTCGTCAAGGTCCTTATCGCCCATGCGAATCAGCTCAAGAATCTTGGACTTCGCTGGCTGTTCCAAGTCGATGAGGCCTTGATCCCGTAGCGAAACAAAGGTCGCCTCATGCGAAGGAAGTATGTATTGCGTTAAATCGACAGATGACAAGTGACACTGAACGCAGCTCGAAGGATCCGGAGACCGAAAGATTGGCATGATCCGTTGATTGAATAAATCAAGAGCCGCCGATTCGTCGGCGTGTGCGAAGGCAGGCAAACTCGCCAAGATCGACGCAACTACCAATGGCCAGAGCCTAAAAAACTCGCCTGGCTGAAACGAACAGCGCCGATTGGTTGCCAGCGCAGCGTAAGAAACCGCTCTTAGTAGGCCGCAAACAAAATAACTGAAACAATCGACGAGTCTCATGATTTCCCTCGTTTGCAAATTGAGAGTACCTTCGATCGCAAGCCATTACCCACTCAATCTAGGGTATCTTCCCATTCATTTCTAGCTCCGTTTCTTTGTCGTCATCAGCGAAACAACAATCAGCGTCAAAAAGCCGAGAGGAATCGTGACGATGCCAGGTTGGCTAAACGGCACCAGCGCATCGCTGGGCGGGAGTCCATACACCTTGTCGAACGTATCAGCGCTTAACAGGATCCAGGCCAAGGAACTTGTTAAGCCAACGACAATCCCAGCGATCACGCCCTGCCGCGTTACTCCTTTCCAAAACAAGACCATGACCAGTGCCGGTAGATTCGCGGACGCAGCGATGCTGAACGCCCAACCAACCAGATAGCTAACGTTGAATCCTTTGAACAAGATGCCGAGCCCGATGGCGATGACACCGACCACGATCGATGTGATCTTTGCCACCCGGACTTTCTCGTAATCGCTCATCTCGATATTCAGAACACTGGACATCAAGTCATGCGTTACGGCTCCGGCCGATGCCAAGATCAAACCGCTGACAGTTCCCAACACGGTCGTGAATGCAATCGCGGAGATGGCGGCAAACAGCCACTCATTCATACTGCGAGCCAACAGCGGTGCGGCCATGTTGGTGTCCGTAAGGTCCAGCGCACCGCTTGTCATGGCTCCCAAACCGAGATAGAGCGTCAGGATGTAAAAGAACCCGATGGAGGCAATGCCGACGATCGTGCTCTTACGGGCGGCGGCTGCGTCGCGAACGGTATAGTAGCGGATCAAAATGTGCGGTAGCGAAGCGGTCCCGCAGAACAAGGCCAACATCAACGAGAGAAAGTTCAACTTGTCGATCGCTTTGTCGCTACGGATGCCTTTGAAGCGAGGATGTTCCCCAGGACGGAGGATGCGGCTGCCAGGCGTCGGTTTCTGGTAATGGACGGTTGTTTCCGAACCGCTAGAGTCTTTAATCGTATCATTGCGCCACAGAACAACTTCACTTTGCTGCAACGTGCTAAAGAACGAAATCAGACCGAGTCGACCCGTGCTCGATTTCCCTCCGGGTAACTTGCTGACATGGCCGATCGGGTGCAATTCAGGCTCACCTTTTTCATTGCCCTTGGGCTGGCCATTAACGAAATCGACACCGTTTTGTCTCTTTGTCGTCTGTGCTTCATGTAAAAACACCTTGCCGGCGCCATCCGGTTCGACGCTCCAAGTCGACTTACCGACTTGTACAAACTGTTTCTTGCTCTTTTCGCCTGTCAGCGAAACGATTGCCCGGCCTTCCATGTCCGCGGGCCACGGCCACTTATCGGGAGCGATGTTCGCATCGAATGGTCCCAAAGTCCGAAACGCATGCCCGTCAATCCCGCCATCTCTGGTCTCAAAACCTCGCGCGAGAATCATCATGGTCAGGATTGCGCTAAAGATAACCAGCAATGACCCTTTCAAGAACTGCACCCACGTGGTCGATACCATCCCCGCCGTTACTACGATTACGATCACGGTCAGGCCGACCAGAACGACTCCCACCCAGTGAGGAAATCCCAACAGAGGTTGCACCAGCGAACCGGCTCCAACCATCTGCGGGATAAGGTAAAAGATGCTGACTACCAGCGTGCTGATACCGGCCGCGAGTTTGATTCCGCGCGACTGGAACGCGGCATCCAGCGCATCGGCGAACGTGAACTTTCCCAATCGCTTCATCGGCTCGGCAACGACGAACAACGCCACGACCCAACCCGCGAGATAACCAATCGAGTACAGAAATCCATCGTATCCATAAAAGGCGATCATCCCGCAAATGCCGAGGAATGACGCCGCGGAAAGATAGTCGCCCGCGAAGGCCACGCCATTGATAAACCACGGGATCTGGCCGTGGGCGGCAAAGTAGCCATGCGCGGACTTGGCTTTGCTGCCCAAGTAAAAACTGATTCCCAGCGTGACGGCCACAAAGAGAAAGAAAACCACAACGGCAACATAAGACGCTTCGTAGATCATTACTTGGCCTCCTTGCCGGCATCGTCTGACTCAGGATTCTTACAAAGAAACCCATAAAGCAATGCCAACACGAGAGCCATGACGATCAGTGCAAAACCATACAAGATGGCCAGATTTACACCCGCGATCGGCGTCATCTCCATCACATCCGCGGCGAAAGCGTTGAGAAATACAAAGCCGCCGTAGAACAACAAATAGACAAGAAACAGGACAAACCCAATTCGTGCGTTGCGCGTTTCCATCAATATCCTCGTTCATTGTTGGTGAATTACCCTTACAGGATGTTGCCAGAACGCGACTAAAACTCAACATCGGAACCGACGGTCCCTACAACTGTTACTCTCTTTTATTCAAATGGCTAAAAGTTCACCGCTGCTGATTGTTTTTAGTTTCGTCCCAGGTTAGTGTCGAATCTTCGGACCTGAATTGCCAAAAACGTGTGCACGCTTCTTTTGAGTAAAGAAACGTAGCATCTTGCCATTGGAGTGATAGATTTGTGCGCGAGGCGGTCCTGGAGACTCCACCAGGGCCGCCTATTTTTGTTTCTTCGCGGACTACTGGGGGCGTATGAGGGCTAAGGTATTGAACCGAGTTGTCCTCGAAATTCGCCTTCAAATTCCCCCACCATGCGTCCCTTAAACCGGCCGTCAATTTTTCCTTCTAGACGGCCCTGAATCGTAGCATCGGCCCCCTGAATCGTAGCATGGGCCCCCTGAATCGTAGCATGGGCCCCCTGAAACGATCCATCAATTTGTCCGCGAAAGCTGCCGCGCAGCCTCGCTTGCACGTACCCGTCAATGCGACCCGCAATCCGCCCTTCGATGTGAGCGACGGAGTCCGCCGGTGCCGCCGCGGACGGCTCGATGTTTGACTCTTGAATTTGATTCTCGCTCGAAGAGGAATCTTCGATGGGCGTGCGATTCTGCAAGCCGGCAGCCACTGCTGTAACCTCCGGTCGTCGAGGACCGCGCCGCCTTCCCGGACGTCCTCCCCGGGCAAATACCCAACCTCCTTCAGGGTTGGCTGTCGGATGAATTTTGTACTCTTGTTCCACGGGAACACAGAACGTTTCGTCATCGTCACAGGCAAAATAACGGACTTTCAGGTACATTGGCTCGCTCGAAAAACCCGATACATCGATCAGAAACTCACGGGGATCAATGTCCGCCTTGACCTCCAACTTGGGGCCAGCACCCGATTGAGGGGAGGCGCTGACTCCGGCGGGCAGGCTGAGTTCAAACTGCATGGGATCGGCCAAGTTGTTCCAGTGGACACCGTAAATGGGATCGATATGAAACCCCAAATACATTTGACCTTTTCCCGTTTCCAATAGCGGGTCGTCCGCCTCGGCCCGCAGCTTGACGTAATACGGAAGCTTGCTGTTCATCGGTTCAATGTTCAAGGCGTAGGTCGACGACGCCGGGCTGATTCGATCGAGCACACCGGAGGCAGGCCGTCCCTCGTCTTCGAGAGGCGATTGGAAATCGATGGCTACACTTTCGGTGGGATTCTCGACAGGACCCACGAGATCGTTCAAATCCGCTCGTAACTTTTCGGGGTTGCTCCAGAGCCGTTTGCGCACCACGATGCCTTGGGGGTCAATGACAAACTCGGAGTTTGGCGCATCGCCCAAGGCGTTCCTGACTTCGTTGGCCATCGTATCGCAAATCCACGTGAACTGCGTGCCAAGCCTCTGCTTTGCCTCGCGTACGTGCATAAGCCGTTCTGCTAAGCTAAACGGCTGTACAAATCCATTCGTTTCCGGGTGCGCCAACGTCTTATACACATAGTAGAACTTTACGCCCTGGGGGCCAAAATCCCGCTGCACCGCCTCCAAACTGGAGACATTTCTCAAAAAGGGCGGTCACGTAAGGCAGCCAAACACAATGACGCTATAGTGTCCTTTGAGTCCACTCAAGCGAAACTCGTTGCCATCGGCATCCATGGCGAGGACGTCGGACAAAGCGGAACCAAGCGGCGGCGAATGGTCATCAAAGTGAATCTTCAGCGCCTGTCTGGGCGAAAGTTCCGTTGTCTCACCCGACTCCTTTGATGTGGCGGTTTGTTTTTCCTCCGCGCCGAAGAGAGGCACCACCGACCAAATTAGCGCGGACAAAGTAATTGTAATCGTAGCAACGCGAAGCATGATAGCGTTACTCCTTTTCCTGCTTCTCTTTCTCTCGGGTCAGTTTTCCCATGAAGTCAACGGTACCCGTGTTCCCATTGAAGTCGTAATCGACTGTCCCCTTAATCGAGTCACCTCGAGGTTTGCCCGTGTAGACAAACTTGAACTGATTTCCATCGTTTTCGCCGGAAATCTCAAAGGTCAGTTTGTTGTCCTTGACGCTGATACTCTTCGCTTCTCGTTCTCCGAATCGGCTTACATACGCGCCTTTGATTTTGTCACCTTCCTGGGTAAGTGTAACGCTTGGCTCGCGGACTCCGTTTTGTGTTTCGACCTTGAATTGCCACTTCCCCAGAACATCGGCTACCTCAGTCGAGCGTTTTGCCTCCCAATCGAATTCTCCATCACCGCGATCGGATGAGAATTCGATTGTGCCTTTGATCGTGTCTTCGCTTACCTTGCCTTGATAGTTTGCTGTGAATCTAAAGTCACCCCTCTCGCGCTTGTATTGAAACGACAGCATATCGCCATCCATCTTAACATCATCGATTTCCATCGCTTCACGACGCCCTTTGTACGTGCCAGTGACTTTGTCGCCGTCCATCTTCAATCGGAGTACAGACTCCCTGGTGTTGTCATTGATCGTCCTTTCCCACTTCCACGTGCCCGAGGGATCTACCTTCTCGGTCTCCTCGCCTTGAACGACGGGCGCAAACGAATTGGTCGTAAGACCCAACAAAACAACTGTCAGCCAGAACATGTTCGATCGATGCATCGGACGTCTCCCTTCAAGATGCCTGAAAAGAATGGAGCACGTAACAGAAACGCTGCTCCCACAGGATACGAGATTCTACCACGTCACGCATGCGAAAACACGTGGCCTTAAGGATTGGAACATCAATAAGCGTGGTAGGACAGGTTTTCAACCTGTCCAGACAGGATACAATCCTGTCCTATCAACGGCGAGACTTGATGCGGCGGCGGCTCACTTTACACAACATAAAAACATGGACGCAGCAATGAACAGAACAAACCGCGACACGTGTCTCCTTTTGCTCGTATTCGGAACCGTGTGTTTGGCCACGACGCCCTTGCACGCTGAAGGCGAAAAACTTCGTGTAATGACGTTCAATCTCCGCTTCGCAAACCCCGACGACCCCGTCGTTTGGAAAGAGCGGCGCGTGATGCAGGTCGATTTGATCGAGAAATACAGTCCGGACGTCATCGGAATCCAGGAAGGCCTTAAAGAGCAAGTGGACTACCTGATGGATCACCTGCCGCAGTACGTCGTCGTTGGTGAAGGGCGAAAAGGTGGAGATGATGACGAGCACATGGCGATCTTCTACAAGCACAAGTTGTTGCGAATGCGTGAGTTGGATAGTTTCTGGCTTTCAGAAACACCTGAGATCGCCGGTAGCGGACCGGACGTTAATCCTCGCATGGTCACGTGGGCGCGGTTTTCGTTCATCACGCGGCCCTCGGAAGGCGAGACCCAACAACATCCGAGTGATTATCGGGGCGCGTGGCGCACTCAAGAGTTTTACTTGTTCAACACGCATTTTTTCACCGGACGTAACACATTGGCAAAAAACAACAGCGCCAAACTGATCATGGACCGCACGCGCGGAATTCGCGATTTCGGTCATTGGTCGAAACATCGTCCGATCATTTTGACCGGTGACTTCAATTCACGGCCCGGAAGCTTGGTGCACAAAATCCTGACTGGCGACGGCACGTCGGACGATTCGTCTCTTTTCAAGGACAGCACCGATAAGCAGAGTAGGCGGATTGATTGGATCTTGTACCGGGGGCGCGTCAAAGTAAACCATTACGAAGAAATAGACTACAACGTCGAGGGTCGATACCCGTCGGATCACCTGCCGATCATTGCGGATTTTGAATTCGAATGATCACTGACTATCGAGTTGAGGTGACGAAGGAGGTCTGTTCGCCTTTGAGCATTTCATTAGGCAGCGACACTGGTGCTTCAAAACAATTTGAACCGGTCGCTCGTGAGTTTCCTCACGACGGAGCGTGAGGACTACTTTGGACGAGTTGCTCTCACTACGGCCTTCATCGTTGATTTCTAGGCCGCTTGGCTACTGTTTGGAAATGTCGATGCACACGGCGTTTTCCAGGTCGCGGATGTAGAGCCGGCCGTTGGCTAGTGCCGGTGGAGTCCAGGCGCGGCGTGATTCGAGCGCCTTCATGCGGCCCTTCGCGCGGTACTCGTCCGGCGTCGCCTCCACGACGGCCAGATCGCCGTGCTCACCCAACACGAACAGGTGACCTTGAGCCGCGACGAGCGAACCTTTACCAACCGAACGGTCCTGCCACATCTGCTCGCCGGTATCCAGCCTGATGCATTTCAAAACTGAGTTATCAAAACCGTAAATGTGACCGTCCAACAGGATACAGGTGTTGTAGTGGTTGCGCATCTCCTTGTTCGTGTACACCAGCTCTGAATAGACCGTGCCATCGCGGGCAGTCAAGCGATAAGCCGAGCAGCGACCTGTGTTGCGGGCGGCCGAAATGAATAACAAGCGGCTCTCGGGTTCGTAAATTGGCGTGGCAATGTTCATGTCCGAGGTCGTAATCCACTCATGCCGCCAATGTTCGCTGCCGTCCACCGGTGACACACCCACCAGCGCTCGACCGCAGAAAAAGACCAGCTCAGGAACCAGCTGGCCATCCGGGCTCGTCACTTCGATACGGATTGGCGAAGCGTATCCGGCAATGTCATCCAGGTTTTTCCAAAGAACCTCGCCCGAGTTCTTTTGAAACGCCACGATCGACGCGTCTTTGGCGCCAACGTTGACCAGCAGTTGTTCGTCGTCAACATACGGCGAAGTGGATACGCCCCAACGGAGGTTTTTGCCGTCGAAGTCGTCTAGCACGTTGCGCTGCCATCGCACTTCGCCATCCTTGGCATCGAGGCACAGCAGCGCACCTTCTGCACCCAAAGCATAAACGTCGTCTCCGTCGACGGTTGGCGTGCTACGCGGACCGTCACCTCCCTGTCGATCTTGATACCTTCCGCCCGACGAGGGAACCTCCCACAGCGTTTTTCCAGTGTTTGCGTCGAGACAAAAGACAGATTCAACGTCTTCGACCGTCGCCACGGTATAAAGCCGATCTTTCGCCACGGCGAATGACGAGAATCCCGCCCCCAAGGATCTCTGCCACACGACACGAGGCGTGTTGTCGGTCCAATCCAATCGCAGGTCGGTTTCACGAGAAATTCCATCACTGTTTGGCCCGCGCCATTGAGGCCAGTCGTCGGCGAAGCTAACAGCGGACGTAATGTGCAACAGACTAGCCAGCATGCTAACAACAACGAAAACTCGGATCGCTTTTTTCATTTGAACGGGCTCCTTAATTGAACAGTGCCACCTAATTAGCCTTGCGTAATTCTGGGACGTCCGAGATGACACGAGTCTGTTGCAAAAGCGACGGACACATGTTGACGCTTTGCACTCGTGTCCCTCGCTTGCGCAACGGGCTAGTGTGGGTGTGAAGATGGGATGTTCTCGGTAGTTTTCTTTCGGCAACTTCGCCAACGTCAAACCCTGCACCACATCCGCAACGGCAATATAAACTTTATTTGTTCTAATGGATACTCGTTGGCGCAACGAGCGCCGACGACTAAACGAATACAAGGCCAGATGGATGGCGGCCAAGCCTGGTCGATTTGTCCAGCAAAGGTACAATCGACGGATACAGGTTGAGACGCTTGCATACTGTGTATTGGCGGCTACATGAAACTCCAACTTCATGAAGCCAAGATTGATCTCGGGCGGATTGCACTCAGATTACTCCAGAATCACTTGACGAGTTTCGGATCGTCATCCTTAATCGCACGGGACACGGCCGAACATGACCAGGAGAAGCTTGAATTGGAGTCACTTACAAAGATCCTGATCGACAACGAAAACACGGTTCGGTTAGCGAGTTTCGTGGCTCTGCTGGCGGTCTTTGGCGCGGTCGAAATCTTTATTCCGCGCGTGCGAGACGAAAACAAGACGGTGCGATGGGCGGGCAACCTGGGACTTTCGCTACTGAACGGTCTCCTACTGCGACTGGTGTTCCCGGTCCTCGCGTTAGGTGCGGCGGAAGTAGCCCAGCGCAACGAGTGGGGTGTTTTTAACGTTGTCCACGTGCCATACGCGGTGGCGTTCCTGGCCACGCTGCTGGCGCTCGATTTTGCGATCTATCTTCAGCATGTGATGTTTCACTACCTGCCGCTACTGTGGCGG
>CBDUAB010000026.1:0-11467 GCA_965365045.1 uncultured Planctomycetales bacterium | reverse complement strand
ATTCACTGTTTTCACGTATGAATATCCCAAAGATTCTACTTTTGGTCATACCGATTGGTGTGTGGTTACTCGATGCCACATCACGCGCGGAAAATCCGACTCGTCTACAAGATGTTGGTTTGTTCGAGCAGAGTGATGAACCGGAGCGCCTGCCACCTATCATAAGTGAGACGTTCGTCGACCCAGAATTGAGCGGTGCCGGCAATGTTGCTCTTGTGGCGTTCGAAACGACAGATTTTGTGGGAGATGTTCAATTTGAAGGCACTTTCCCGCCACACTCGTCGCGCTACGAACGTGTGAAGCACAGTTGTCAGGAGAACTGTCATGGCCAATCGTGTTGCTGTGGTGACAAGAAATGGGGGTACTGCTGTCGGAAGGCATGTGCAACTGATGGTTTTCTGATTCCATCAACGTGGCACACATGGACGGCCAACTCATGCCCATCGTGGATTGAGCCGTATTTGGACCGAATCCTTGTGGGAAATGAAAACGGCCTCAACGAGCCTGTAGAGGACGAAATACCAAACGCGCTAGAAGACTTCGAACCTTGGTGGCAGTCCAAAGTTATCGCTGAGCAGCGGAATTCCGGCAGGTCGTTGCCAATAACTTTAGACACACTGATTCTGTCGGCATTAAGACACTCGCACAGCATTCGCGCCGAGAGCAACGTGCCGCTAATTACCGAGAAAACGATTATCGAAGCCAAAGCCGAATTCGACACGACCACATTCATGGAGTCAAAATTTACCAAGACCAGCGAGCCAGTTGGAAACTTGTTAACTACCGGCCCGGGAAGAAACCGATTCCGCAACAGCATTTGGGACTACGAGACAGGTATCAGAAAGCACACTTACGGTGGTGGATCATTCGAACTTGGGCAGCGTTTTGGATATGAAGACAGCAACTCGGAGTTTTTTGATCCGACACAACAGGGCACGGCTAAACTGGCCTTGCGGTTTGCTCAGCCGCTGCTTTACGGGGCCGGTCGCGTGTATAACACAAGCCTGATCGTATTGGCCAAAATACAAACGAGAATTGCGTGGGATGAATTTGTCGCGCAGTTACAGGACCATCTGATCGCCGTCAGTGATGCCTATTGGGAACTTTACTTGCAACGGGCCTCGCTCCTGCAAAAACAGCGTCATGTGGATCGAGCGAAGGAAATTCTCGCCGAATTGCAAACACGACAGACAATCGACGCCTCGGTAAGTCAGATCGTTCGCGCACGGTCGGCCGTTGCTCAAAGAGCGTCTGAATTGTCACGTGCGCGAACCGCGATATTGAATGCCGAGGCACGCATCAGGGCGCTTGTTAACGATCCAGCGTTGTCCCACGCAAGTCAAACGGAACTCGTTCCGCGTGAGGTTCCGATCAATTACAGTGTGCCTATTTCAACTCGCGATGCTTTGATTTCGGCTTTGCAAAACCGACCTGAGATCGACCAATCCATTCAACAATTGCGGTCGGCGAATGTGCACGTCACGGTTGCGAGGAATGAACTGTTGCCGATCCTCGATTTGGTAACGGAAACTTATGTAAACGGTTTGCGCGGCGAGTCCGACGTTGGCAGTGCGTGGGTTGATCAGTTTAGCGTGGGAGAACCAAGCTATTCGTTCGGGTTTGAGTTTGAAGTTCCGCTGCACAATCGCGCCGCACGAGCGCGATATGACCGCAAGAAACTGCAGCTTCGCGCTTTGGTGTCGCGTTACAAGGCAACGGTGGAGAGTCTTCTGGCGGAGGTCGAGGTTGCGGCACGGGAAGTAGAGACCGCTCGCGATGAAATGCGAGGGAAATACCATGCGATGATCGCGACGGAATCAGAATTAGATTATTTATCCGAACGATGGAAACTGTTGCCTGGAGACGATCGCTCCGCGAGCTTCCTGCTCGAGGACATCCTCGACGTGCAAGATCGATTCATGATACAGGAATTTGAATTCGCTCGTGCGCAGGTTAGTCATGCCCGGTCGCTGGTGTTTCTAAAGCGAGCCACCGGGACCCTTTTGCAATCCGAGCAGGTGACGATCGACTACGTTTGCGACGGCGGCCAAAAACAGCTACATCTCGATAAGATGCCGTCGGATTCCGAGTTCGAGCAAGTGGGAATTGGTTACGGTGACGACTCACAAACAGCGCCGAGTCTCAGTGAATCCCCCGGCGCAAAAGATTTGCTTCCCACGCCGAATTGAGACCTGTAGACGCATAAAACTGGTTTCCACACCCGTCTTCCACGATCCCAAGGCCACGTATGACGGTTTCGAACCAATGACCGCATTTGCGCAATTGACCGACGTCATTCAGTTCTTTCGGCCGCGTGGGGCGCACGTTGGGCTAATCGCCCGCAACATTATCGTCCGAACAAGAGAGATCAATCAGGACCAGCGCGAGGCAACGGACACCGAATTGCGTGAGCGAGTCAAACAACTTCGTGCGAAAGTCCAAACCCGCGTGCCAACCGATTCACCAGACATACTTATTCCTGGTTTTGCCCTCATCAATGAAGCGGCGCGGCGCGCGGCGGGCATTCAATATTACGACGTGCAGCTTATGGCCGGTTTGGCACTTGCACGGAATTCGATTGCGGAAATGGCCACCGGCGAGGGCAAAACGTACGTCGGTGCACTCGCGGCATTCATCCACAGTCTGCATGGACGCGGTGTGCACTTCATGACCACGAATGCTTACCTCGCCGAACGCGACTACGAGATCATCTCGCCGATTTTCAAATGTCTCGGCGTATCAATCGGTTTGCTGCGCAATGAGTCGAATCCTCAGCAGAAAAAGGAAGCTTACGAAAGTGATGTCACCTACGGCCCTGGCTATGAGTATGGTTTCGACTATCTAAGAGACCAGGCGATGTTACTCCAGAAACCCAAGACGGGCTTGGGAGAGAGCTACCGTAACCTGCGAAAAGGTCAAGCACCCAGCACGGTGTTCACGGTCCAACGAGGTCAAGCGTTTGCCATCGTCGACGAGATCGACAGCGTCTTGATTGACGAGGCAACCACACCGCTGATTCTTGCGGGCAACTCGACCGACGCCAATCCGCACCCGAAAATCTACCTGATGTCATTGAAGATCGCGAAATCCCTGTCAGGCGACAAAGACTACGTATTTGATCCAGCGTCGCGAAACCTGCGACTTACCGAACAGGGAGCGGCAAAAGCTTATGCCGAATTTGACCGAGTCTCCGGGATGGAACTGCGGCGCCCGTGGCCGGATTACATTGAGCAAGGTTTGCAAGCACATCGGCTAATGAAGCGAGACATTGACTATGTTGTAGACGACGGCAAAGTCAAAATTGTCGATGAACGAACGGGACGGATATTCGCGGACCGTTCCTGGCGCAACGGGCTTCACCAAATGGTGGAGGCGAAAGAAAACGTCACCATCACACCTGAGAAGGATCCACTGGCAAAGATCTCGCGGCAACAGTACTTTCGCATGTACGACGGTTTGTGCGGCATGACCGGCACTGCTACAGGATGCGAGCGAGAATTCCAGCGTTTCTATCGTCTCTCGGTGTCGGTCATCCCAACGAGAAAACCGAATCGGCGCAAGGTATTCCCGACTCGTTATTTCGACAGTGCAGACGCGAAATGGAACGCTATCGCCAGCGAGGTGGAGCGCATGCACGCAACCGGCCAACCAGTTCTTGTGGGAACACGGTCAATCAAGGCCAGCGAGCTGATCTCGCTGCGATTGGATCGAAAAGGGATTTCTCATCAATTGCTCAACGGTAGACAAGATGCCGAGGAAGCCGCCATCGTGGCCCGCGCCGGTCAGGTTGGGGTGGTGACGATCGCAACGAACATGGCCGGACGCGGGACGGACATCAGACTCGGCTCAGGCGCTGAGGATTTGGGCGGCCTGCACGTCATTGTTGCCGAGCCACACGATTCTCGACGCATCGATCGTCAGTTGATGGGTCGTGCGGCGAGACAAGGAGACTCGGGAAGTTGCCAAATGTTTGTCTCTGTCGACGATGATCTAATCCGGCTTCACGCTCCGTGGCTTGCTCAGTACATTCGGAAGACGGCCAGCGAGAATGGACGCATGACCAATGACCTCGACCGAGAGATCGCCGGAGCGCAGCTCAAGGTCGAACGATCCAGCTATGCCACACGTCGCCGACTCTTCGCCCACGATAGCTGGATTGAAAACGTCATGGAAAAACTGGCCAAGAGTGAATAGCGCACCTTGCGTGTAATCGACAAAACCGTTACAGGTGAATGTGAACTTCAGTCGGACGCATTCACGTCCCGTTTAGGCGGGTGCCGCACATGCTACTATTTGGCGGACGAGCGCAGCGACAGGATTCTCATTTTGTCGATTGCAGCGACTGTCTGCCGTTCTAAGTATGTATGTTTTGAACGATACCGGCGTCAAACCGCGCGGCAGGCACATGCGGTAAAGCTACACATCGTCGGTCAGAATGGACATTGTGAAGTGAGTCGGCACATGACACGCATCAATATTGAGGTGCTCAAGAACCCTCATCATCACCATGGCGGTGATCGGCTGTCCGCCGCCGTGGGCATGACGTTCATATGGTTGACGGCCATCCAGCCTGTATTTGCCATCGAGGTCGACGGCTTCACGCAACCGTATCGAACGGTCAATGTGGCCGCTCCAGATGCTGGAATCATCGACACGATTTCCGCTCGCGTAGGCAATGTGGTTACCAAGGGACAAATCCTGGTTCAACTCGACACGGAAGTGCACAGTTTGCTAGTCGAGAGCGCCCGGGCAAGAATGGACGCCCGCGGTGGGTTGGCATCAGCTCGCGCGGAATTGAATTTGCGGACCTATCGTTTGGAAAAGCTGAAGGAAGTGCTCCAACGGGGACATGGTCGTCAGGAGGAGGTCGAACGCGCACAAGCAGACGTCGACATCGCCGCCGCGCAGACGCTGGACGCTGAAGACGACCTCCTGTTCAAAAAGCTAGACTACCGGCGACTCAAGGTGGAGCTGGAGCGACGTACGATCCGGGCTCCTTTGTCCGGCGTGGTTTCACAAAACCTCAAGGAAGAAGGGGAGTATGTTGTACCCAACGATCCTGATCTTCTCACGTTGGTTCAGCTAGACCCTTTGCTGGCCAAGTTTTCTTTGCGCCGATCGCACGCGGCGGGCCTTGAGCTGGGGCAGACCGTTACCGTTAGCTTCCCGTACGACACAGACACCGTTGAGGGTGTCATTGACGAGATGTCACCGATCATTGATGCCGAAAGCGGGACGTTACGAGTCAAGGTTCGCCTCGAAAATCCACACGGCCGTTACGACAGTGGTCAACGCTGCAGTCTGCACTTGTCGGATCCTGATTTCAAATCTGTTACGTCGGGCGGACGTGTGAAGCCCGGTAACCGTAAGCCAGCGCGTCAGTTCGTCAAAACTCGCGACAGGCTGCCCCTAACCAGCACCACGCGCGAGGGGCGTTAGATGCCAACGGCAACGAGCAACGTCGATGCCACAGGGAAGACGAATCACGTAAAAGCTCCCGGTTCGTCCCTTTCTACGACGGTGAGATGGCAGCCCCACGATATTCAGCGAAGTCTTTTCAAAGCGATTGGCACTAATGAAAATCGCGAAGAGGTGTTGGCTGGTATTTTGCACGTGCTAATGGAATCCTTGCGACCGGTCGGGATTCTGTATTGTCAACGAGACGGAAACAACGAACTCACATCGCAACCGCAGTGGTCGCCGGCAGGGACGGGCAACATCCAAAGTCGCCTCCGCGAGCGACTCGTCGTGTTTTGCGGTGTCGCTTGCCAGCAGGGTGAGCTTCAGATCAACGATCTAGATGAACAGAATCGACTAGTGGCCTTCACGGTCCCGGTATTCTTGCGTGGGAAACCGACGGAGGCGATCGGTCTGATCTTCCCCAAGACCTCCGTAGAGATTGACCGAATTGCCGGTGTACTACACGTCGTCGCGGCACACATCACCCTGGCCGACGTGTTGGAAGAATCAAAGACCGCGGAATCGGAATCGAAAAACACGGCCGCCTTGTTGGAACTGCTGGGAAAGTGCCAAAGCCGGTATAACTTGAAGCAGGGTTGCGTCACTCTGGTCAACGACCTGCAGGAGTTCCTGCAATGTGACCGCGTCGCCCTAGGACTGTGCGGCTCGAGAAGAAAGTCATGCCGCTTGATTGCCGTTTCCGGGTTATCTCAGTTCGACAAGCGTTCCGAGTTCACGAGTTCCATCGAAGGCGCCCTCGACGAAGCAATCCTGCGTGAAAAGGTGACCCGTTGGCCTCCCACGGGAGATTCCGACCGTAGCGCCACACTGGCTCATCAACGTGTCTGCGAAATCACAAACCTTAGCGGTGTCATTAGCTCCGCGCTGTACGATGATCGAGGGTCGCTTGTTGGCGCATGGTTATTTTTCGGAACGAGAGGATTTGTTCAGAGTGAGGACACGTCGGTTTTCTTACGGGCAAGCCAGCGGCAAATTGGATCAAGCTTGCAGTTAATGCAACGAGCCGAGATCAATCCGATCTCTCGCGGTGCTCATGTATTTGCCCGGATGTTAAGTGGCCGGCGAGCGCGAGTCGCCGTGCTGACCATCTGCCTGCTGATCGCGACAATGTTCGTACCAGTAAAATACAAAGTCGGATGTGACTGCCAGATTCAGCCCGTCGTTCGTCGTTTTGTTGCCGCTCCTTACGACGGAAAGTTGGAGAAAACAATGGTCGAACCTGGTGACGAAGTGGTCGCCGGTGAATCATTGGCACGGATGGACGGCCGCGAACTTCGTTGGGAGCTTGCTGGTTTGGAGGCCGATTATAACCGAGCTGAAAAAGGTCGTGACGCGTCAATGGCGGTCGATAGCGTGGCGAAGGCACAGCAAGCATCTTTGGAAATGGAACGACTCCAACTCAAGATTCAACTTGTCAATAACCGCTTGGAACGTTTAGAGATCCGCAGCCCGTTAGACGGAATCGTGATCGCGGGTGACTTAAAGAAGACTGAAGGTGCCCCACTGTCGGTCGGTCAATCGATGTTCGAAATCTCCCCACTCGACAAAATGATTGTGGAGGTGGAGATTCCTGAACGTGAAGTTCTCCACATTGAAGTGGGCCAAGAAGTTGTTTTCCGCGTCGACGCCTACCCCGGACGAAAATGGCCGGGCACTATTTCCAAAATTTTCCCACGTGCCGAAATACGCGACCACGAAAGTGTCTATATCGCGGAGACGAACCTCGACAATCGCTCGGGGGAGCTGCGTCCTGGTATGATGGGACAGGCAAAGGTTGTCAGTGCTCGGCATGCACTGGGTTGGAACCTGTTTCACAAGCCTTACGAATCACTCTGCATGTTTGTCGGGTGGTAAAGTGCATGGCGAGAAGGACTATCGTGTTCGCGATTTGGGTCTAATGACCTTGACGCTGCGCCCCGACGTCATCTTTACACCGAGAAGCATGGGTGGAGAGCATTGCTACATCGTTGAGGATGCCGTCAATTCGAAATACTACAGTATTGGAATTCCCGAATACACATTCATCTCTTGCTTGGACGGCAAAACATCGGTGGCCAAGGCACTCAGCTTAACTGCTCGCGCCCTCCCGAAAAATGCATTGACAGAAGAAGATGCCGCGGCAATCTGTCGATGGCTCGTCGAATCCGAACTGGCTTTCACAGCCGAATCCGCTGATGGTGACCGTCTGATGAAAGAGGCACAGTACAAGTCCCAACCTAAATGGGCACAATGGAATCCTTTGTTCCTGAAGATCCCCTTGTGGTTTCCCGAACGATTCTTTTCGCGGTGCTCGCCACAAATAGGCTGGCTCTATTCAAAACCGGTGGCGGTTCTGACGTTGTTGAGCGTGCTGCTGGCGACGTATCACGTGCAGGCTAATTGGAATCAGTTTCTGGTCGCTTCGCACGGTATCTTTTCACCCAATCGCTGGATTTGGTTAGGTTTGTGTTGGCTATTTCTGAAAATCATTCACGAGTTCTCCCACGGTGCCATCTGCAAGAAATATGGTGGCACAGTGCACGAAGCCGGTGTGATCTTGATTCTGTTCGCGCCATTGGCTTACGTCGATGTAACTTCATCGTGGCGTTTCAAGTCAAAGTGGCATCGCATCTTCACTGCCGCGGCAGGGATGTACATAGAACTCATGATCGCATCGATCGCGGCGTTGACGTGGGTCGCGACAGAACCAGGATTCGTCAACGACCTCTGCTTTAACGTTGTTGTCATGGCCAGCATCACAACGCTTGCTTTTAACGCCAATCCCTTGATGCGATTTGACGCCTACTACATCCTTTCCGATTTTCTGGACGTGCCAAACTTATACACCGACGGGCAAATGTTTCTGCGGTATCTTGGCCGCAAGTATCTCTTGGGTATCCCGACGGAGTTTTCGACAGGTTCTTGGTCGCGTGATGCCTTCATTCGCATCTACGGGATAGCCGCATTCTTGTGGCGGATCTCAATTACGTTCTTCTTGATCGTAGCGGCAGCGACCATGTTCGAAGGTGCAGGGATTGTTTTGGCGATTCTGGCGACCGTATGTTGGCTGGCTGTCCCCGCGATAAAGTTCGCCACGTACATGATTCGAGGTGACGGTTGGCAAAGACCCAGCAGAGTGCGTTTCGTTTGCCTTGTACTACCAATCTTATTTGCGGCGATGTACCTGATAAACCGCGTTCCGTGGCCAGGAGCAACCCGCGCCACGGCGATCGTCCAGTATTCGCCGCTGACCGTTGTGCGTGCCAGTAGTCCTGGCTTCGTGCGCGAAATCCATGTTAAGAGTGGCCAGTTTGTCGATGCGGGTCAAATCATCGCCACCCTCGAAAATGATGACCTGCGGTTTGAATTGCAGGATCTGGAGATATCTATCCAGCAATCATTGCTTGAGAGCCGGGTGCTGAAGCAAAGGGAGGAAATGGCCGCCCATCAGGCCGAGCAGAAGACGCTCTTGTCACTACGTAAGAAACTCGCGGAGAAGCGCGCGGAGGTCGATCACTTAACAGTCCGGGCACCGATCCGCGGAAGAATCGTTCTCCGCAAGCCGGCATCTCTGATCGGAACCTACGCTTCACTCGGAAGCGAAATCGTGTCGATAGGTGACGAATCGCGCAAGGAATTACGTGTGGCGATCGCTCAGCAGGACGTGGAAACTTTTTTGAATCACGTCGGTAACTTGATCAATATCCGGCTGCCAGGCGGCGTTCGTTTTGCATGCCCATTGACACGAGTCCCGCCGGGCGCAAGCGTCGATCCACCCCATGTGTCGATGTGCGCCCCATATGGGGGTCAGCTTGAAGTAAGGGCCCGGGAAACCAGGCAATTCGAGAATCCAGCCGATCAATTTGAATTGATTTCACCGGGGTTCACTGGCATCGTCAAACTCCCTCCAGTAGAAAGCTCACGCCTACGAGTCGGCCAGCGTGGTGTCGTGTGGTTGGCACGAGGCCAAGAGACAATTGGCGGTTATCTACACGGTTTGCTGCGCGACCAAATCCCGAACGTCCTAGTGCACCAGTTCAATCTTCAGCCGTAGAATCGGGACATCGCGGACTACAGATTGGTCAGACACGGGAGTATGGCGGCAGCCGCGATGGCGACAACGACACAGACGTCCGGCATCTGCAAAGTCATCTCTGCGCGATCCGCCAAGCTGTGTCGGCCCCAGCCGCAATGCTATCCTTTATCTCCAACGCACGGGCCGAGCTGGCATTCCCCTGGAGGCCACGCTTGTAGACGCCTTGGGCAATACTTGCCAAGCGGAAGAACGAGAACGCCAAGAAAAAGTTCCAATTCTCGATGCCTTGCCTTCCGGTGAGCCGACAGTATTCATCCACAACCTCTTGCTCAGCGGGAATCCCGTCGCCTTCTGCAACACTCCAGCCCGGCTCCAGAGAATAATATTTCATGCAGTTGTACGCCAAGTCGGCGAGTGGATGTCCAAGCGTGGAAAGCTCCCAGTCCAATACAGCCAAACACCGAGATTCGCGGGGATGATAAATCATGTTGTACAACTGATAATCGCCGTGCACGATAGTTGTCGTGTCATCATCGGGCACATTCGCAGGTAGCCATTGAATCAGGCGATCCATCGAGGGAATTTCGTCGGTTTGTGCGGCCACGTATTGTTTGGTCCAGCGGCCCGTCTGTCGCACGAAGTAATTTCCTGGCTTGCCGAAGGTGGTCAGCCCTTTGGCTTCGAAGTCGACGCTGTGAAGCGCGGCCAACACGCGGATCATCTCCATGTAGATCGCGCGGCGACGGACGGGGTCGATGTCCGGTAAGCCGGGATCCGAAAAGACACGTCCCACGACGTACTCCATCACGTAGAACGGAGTTCCGATGATCGAGTCTTCCTCGCAAAGCAGATACATCTGGGGGACCGGCACATCCGTATCAGCCAGCGCCCGATAAATCCGATGCTCGCGTTCTACCTGGTGGGCGCTGGGCAACAGATCGCCTGGCGGCTTCTTGCGCACCACGTAAGATCTTTCCGGAGTGGTCAACAAGAAAGTTGGATTGGATTGTCCACCTTCGAATTGCTGAATCCGCGCCCCGCGCGTGTAGTGATCTAGGTTGCACTCGAGATAGGCCTCCAGCGCCTCCTCATCAAAACGATGGTTTTCACGCACCTCGACCAAGCCAAATGGTCCACTCATTCGTATCTCTTCAGCTCAAGCTTGCCAATCTGGGCCAAATGCACCTCGTCGGGTCCATCGGCGAGACGAAGCGTGCGTTGGTTAGCCCACGCCCGCGGTAGGAATGTATCCTGGCATACGCCCATCCCACCGTGCGCTTGGATTGCCCGGTCGATCACATCAAGCGTCATTTGAGGTGCAATCACTTTGATTGCTGCGATCTCTTTACGGGCTTCTTTGTTGCCAACCGTGTCCATCAGGTGAGCGGCGTTGAGCACCATCAGCCGAGTAGAGTCGATCTCGATGCGCGACCTAGCAATGTGCTGGCGAATGGTACCCATATCGGCCAACCGCTTGCCAAAAGCCACCCGCTCACGCACGCGACGACACATAAGTTCCAACGCGTGTTCGGCCGTGCCGACGCACCGCATGCAATGATGGATGCGACCCGGCCCGAGCCGCCCTTGTGCAATCTCAAAACCTCGACCTTCGCCAAGAAGCAAATTGCCCGCGGGGACACGCACGTCTTGGAAATCAATCTCGGAATGTCCGTGAGGCGCGTGGTCGTAACCAAATACGCTGAGATTTCGTAAGATGGTCACGCCAGCCGTGTCGCGAGGCACGACGATCATTGCCTGCTGCTTGTGACGCGGGGCATCAGGGTTGGTTTTGCCCATGAAAATAAACACCTTGCAGCGAGGATCGCCGGCACCTGAGGACCACCATTTGCGGCCGTTGATCACATACTCGTCACCGACGCGCTCGATGCGCGACTCGATGTTGGTCGCATCCGAAGAGGCCACGGCGGGTTCGGTCATGCAAAACGCCGATCGGATCTCACCGGCCAACAG
>CBDUAB010000025.1:0-11520 GCA_965365045.1 uncultured Planctomycetales bacterium | reverse complement strand
TCCCATCCGGCCGGCCGCTCCGTGGATAGCAAGTTTTGTTGTGGGCATTGTGCGTGGCCTCAGCTATAGAGTTGAATCGCCCTGATGATGTCGTCCATATCGTTGCCCACGGCGACCGCGCGATTGGCGTAGGAAGCGCGTCGAACGCCGCGAGAACCGAGGACTTCGTTGAACTTTTCTTGGTCCGTCGTGTGGTAGGCGACCGTCGCTGTGGGGTCTTTGAGCTGATGACCAGTCAAGATGCAAACGACACGGTCGCTTTTGCCAATAACGCCTTGTTCCCGTAAGAGTTTGGCGCCGGCGACACTTGCCGCACTGGCCGGTTCGCAGCCAAATCCACCCAGACCGACTTTGGCCTTCGCGTCCAAGATGTCTTGGTCGCTAACTTCGCGGACGACGCCGTCACAAACCTCCAGCGCACGCAAACACTTATAGAAATTCACCGGGCGATTTATCTCTATCGCGCTGGCGATCGTGGACGCTTTGAGCTCTTTGGCGTCCATTTCATCGTAATACAGACTGACAGGCTTGTGGTCACCTCGTCCCTGTCGCCAGCGCACACCACGAACTTCATAAAGCTCATGCAACGTGTTCGCGCCCGTAGCGTTGATCACGGCCAGTCGGGGCACGCGATCGATCAGACCGAGTTCATGGAGTTCCATGAATGCTTTGCCGAAGGAGCTGGAATTGCCCAGATTGCCGCCCGGCACGACGATCCAATCGGGTACTTCCCAACGAAGCGCTTCAAGTACGCGGTACATTATGGTCTTCTGACCTTCGAGTCGAAACGGATTTACGCTGTTGACCAAGTAGATGCCGAGTTTGTCCGAGACCTCACGAACGCGCGCCATGGCATCATCAAAGTCGCCACTGATTTGCAACGTCAACGCGCCATACTCGAGCGCTTGAGAAAGCTTTCCGTAAGCGATTTTCCCGGTTCCGATAAAGATGATCGCCTTCATCAAACCGGACACAGCGCAATACATGGCCAGCGAGGCGCTCGTGTTACCCGTGGAAGCGCAGGCGGCACGTTTTGCGCCGATCATATGCGCGTGCGTAAACGCGGCCGTCATCCCGTTGTCTTTGAAGCTGCCCGACGGATTGAGGCCTTCGTATTGGAGGAATAGGCTGCCCGAGTCGAGACCGACGTAATTCGCCACCCCGCCCGCTTGCTGGAGGATTGTTTGACCTTCGCCGACCGTGACGATGTTTTCTTGAGCGGAAAACGGCAGCAGCGAATGAAATCGCCAGACGCCACTGAAACTCGTCGGCAGATGACGTTCGGACCATTTGGACTCCATGTCAGCAAGTGTCCGGGGAACCTCCAACCGGTTCCAATCGTATACGACATCGAGTAGATGTCCGCATTCAGCGCAGTTTACCCGAACCTCGCCAATCGAGTAAGTTGCCCCACATGTGGGGGATATGCAGCGTTGGGACGCGACTTCGGACACGTTGTCACCGTACTGGGGGGTCTTGTAAACGATTGTTGCCGCTAGGCTCGGCAAGTCTATGCCAAGTTGGGCGAAGATCGCAAGTCAGGCGAGTCAAACCCTTACAAAATAATAGGTTAGCGTTTTTTTCAGCGACATGTTTTCACCTTAGTGTTTGACAGCGGATTTCCCCCTTTCTAGAATACTGAGTCCGTCGTTTTTCGACTTTTTTTGAATTTTCCAGTGGAAACTGACCAAGGAAACACGCGATGAAGCCCATGAAGAAAGCGGAAATGAAAGTCTACAAGGAGCGCTTGCTGCATTTGCGGGCGCGACTTCGGGGCGATGTGTCGGCGATGGCGGACGCCGCGTTGAATTCCGAATCCAACGAAGCGGCGGCACCGATTCATATGGCCGACGTTGGTACCGACAATTTCGAGCAAGAAAACACGCTTGTGCTGATGGAGAACGATGAAGAGACGCTTGAGATGATCGAATCTGCCCTTGAGCGAATCGAGCGAGGCATCTATGGTCAGTGCCAAGAGTGTGCGGGAAAACTACCCAAAATGCGTCTCAATGCAATTCCCCACACGCCATTTTGCGTAAAGTGTGCCGAAAAAATCCAGAGTGGAGCATAACTTGGAATTGGCAGGACAAGGCGACCGTCAACAAGTCGGTTTGTCGTACAGCGCAACGGCGCGAATCGCGCTCTTTTTTGGGATCGCCGGTTTTGGTTGCGCTATCGATCTACTGACAAAGCAACTTGCTTTTGCGCGACTGGGACAGCCAGGGGGCGCCGTCTGGTGGATTTTCGAAGGTTATGTCGGATTCGAAACATCAATTAATCGTGGAGCGCTGTTTGGGATCGGCCAAGGCATGATTCCCTTATTTGCCATTGTTTCTTTTTTGGCAATTGGAGGTATCGGTTTCTGGGTCCTCCGCGGCGGTGCGCTCAACGAATTGGTACTTACCATTGCACTTGGAATGATCCTTGCTGGCATTCTGGGCAATTTGTATGACCGGCTCGGCCTTTGGGGCCAATCGGGTGTGCGCGACTGGATTCTCTTTCGCTATCAGACCTTCACTTGGCCAAACTTCAACGTTGCGGATAGTCTGCTCGTGTGCGGAGCTGGATTGCTCATGTGGCACTCGTGGCGTGTCGATCGCGCCGAACGCGATGCACCGGACCTAGCCGATGGACGTAAATGACGCCGAGCTGGCGGCCCGTTTCGAACTTGGCAAGCATTGCGCACGCCAAGCTGGCCAACTCACGCTGCAGTATTTTCGAAAAAGCATCGACGTCGAGTTCAAGGCCGACGCGTCGCCGGTCACGGTGGCGGACCGCGAGGCGGAACAACTCTTACGGCAACAGATCGCAGCCGAATTTCCCGACGATGCCATTTTGGGCGAAGAGTTTGGCGAATCGGCCGGTTCCTCTGGATTTCGTTGGATTCTTGATCCCATCGACGGAACCAAGTCGTTCATCTCCGGCGTACCACTGTATGGGACGCTAGTTGGGATTGAGTACGGTGGGGAAGCAGTCGCCGGTGTGATCGAAATCCCGGCCTTGGCTGAATCGATTTCCGCGGCTCGGGGCGGCCGTTCGTGGTACCAATCCGGCGACCAAGCGCCGGTAGTGGCCCGAGTTGCCAGCGCCGGCGGACTCAACGAGGGCCTTTTTGTCACGACACAGCGCGATTCTTTTGACCAGCGCGGAGCAGGTGCTGTCTTTAGCCAACTCGAATCACGCGCGGGAATCACGCGCAGCTGGGGTGATTGTTACGGCTATTTGCTCGTCGCGACCGGGCGAGCGTTGCTAATGGTCGATCCTTTCGTAAGCGTCTGGGACGCGGCGGCGTTACAACCGATCATCGAAGAAGCGGGCGGGGCCTTCGCCGACTGGTCCGGAAAGCCGACCATTCATTCCGGTGATGCGCTGGCCACGACAAAGGAGCTGATCGGGGAAATCCTCGAAATCACGCGGCCTTTCTGTCGCTAATCTAGGCAAACAGAGCCGTGGGTGCAGGAAGACGCAACAGGGCGCGTTCCCGCATTCATCGTCCTCCTTGCCGTTGCTTTCTGGCAAAAACCCCTTATACTGACGCGATTACACTCAGACGCGTTCCTGTAGTGGGGTAACTCGGGCGTTTGGAGTGTGCCATCGAGTAGATGATGTGGCTGTTAAGTTTAAGCTGACGAGGAATTCCCATGGCACGGGTTTGTGAGGTTTGCGGAAAACGGTCCCAGATGGGCAATTCCGTCGAGACACGCGGTAAGGCAAAATACCTTGGTGGCGTGGGTACCAAGATTACGGGCATCACGCGTCGCAAGTTCAAGCCCAACTTGCAGCGTGTTCGCATCACCACGGCAAATGGCGGTGCCCAGTCGGTTCGCGTTTGCACGCAATGTATTCGCAGCGGGGCCGTGACGAAGCGCATTCGCCAGCGACCTTTTAAGCTCGAAGTGGACGCTAAGTCTTCGTAGCTCGGCCACTCTGACTGGTGCGTAGTGCAGCACTCTGGCATTTCATCTCTTAGAGTTTCTCAGTAATCCGGTTCAGACGGACCATGAGCTTATCCCGAGACGACGTAGAAAAAGTCTCCCTGCTGGCTCGCTTGCGCTTGTCGGACGATGAACTTGACACGATGACGGAGCAGCTCGGCAAGATCGTGAACTACATCGATCAGCTTAGTGAGCTTGACACCACGGATGTGGTGCCCATGGCGCACGCCGTCGAGTTGACGAACGTCTTTGCGGCGGACGAGCCGCGCGACAGCCTCGGCCGGGACGCAGCTTTGGCGAACGCCCCCAAACACGATGACGAATGCTATCGCGTGCCGGCTGTGCTGGGGGACTAGCATTGTCCGTCATAGAACAAACCGCTCACGAACTTCGCCAGCAGCTCACCGACGGCTCACTGTCGTCAGTCGACGTATGTTCCGCGTATCTGGATCAAATCAAGCGGCATGACGCATCCGTGGGCGCATTCTTGCGCATTGATCACGACCAGGTCTTAGCCCAAGCGGCCGACGTGGATCGCCGCCGTAAAGACGGTGAAAAACTAGGGCTGTTGGCCGGCGTGCCGGTCGCGGTCAAGGACCTCATGTGCACTCGTGGTCAGCCGACAACGTGCGCCTCGCGCATGCTCGAGAATTTCATTCCGCCCTACGACGCGACGGTGATTGAACGACTACGTACGGCCGACGCGGTCTTGATAGGCAAAACGAATATGGACGAGTTCGCCATGGGCGGCTCGAACGAGAACTCGGCCCTGGGCACGACGCGGAATCCATGGAATCTTGCCTGTGTCCCCGGCGGTTCCAGCGGCGGTTCGGCAGCGTGCGTCGCGGCGTCGATGGCACCGCTTTCGCTTGGTTCCGACACGGGTGGCTCGATACGTCAGCCGGCTTCGTTTTGCGGTGTCGTCGGTATGAAGCCAACGTACGGACGCGTAAGTCGATTTGGCCTAGTGGCATTTGCCAGCAGCCTTGATCAAATCGGCCCGTTGTCCCATTGCGTCGAAGACACTGCGTTGCTACTGGAGGCCATCGCCGGTCACGACCCGCGCGATTCGACTTCGGTCAAACGCGAAGTGCCTGCCTATTCGCAGGCAGTAAATAAACCGCTTGAAAACCTGCGGCTCGGTTTGGTGCAGGAACATTTGGGCGACGGGCTCGACGCCGACGTTGAAACGGCGGTGCGCGAGGCTTGTCGGGTTTACGAGTCATTGGGTGCGAAAATCGTCGATGTTTCGCTTCCACACAACAAATACGGCATCGCGACCTATTACATCATCGCGCCCAGTGAAGCTTCGAGTAACCTCGCCCGTTACGACGGTGTGCATTACGGTTATCGTACGGACGAGCGTGCAATGTTGGCTGAACTGGCCGCCGAGCGGAAGGCGGACGGTGCCGCTGAACTTGATTCACCGTTAGTTCGGATGTACCGCCAATCCCGCAGTGAAGGTTTTGGCGCGGAAGTGAAGCGCCGCATTATGTTGGGAGCTTACGCACTCAGCGCGGGCTACTACGATGCGTATTACCTCAAGGCGCTCAAAGTCCGGCGCCTGATTCGCCAAGATGTCGACGCCGCTTTGAAACAAGTCGATTTTCTGATTGGTCCCGTTTACCCAACGCCAGCGTTTCGCCTCGGCGAACTTACCGACGATCCGTTGGCGATGTACCTGGGCGACCTGTGTACGGTGACGGCTAACCTGGCGGGCATCCCGGGAATCTCGATCCCGTGTGGTTTTTCGGCCGGTGGTCTGCCGATCGGCCTGCAATTGCAGGCACGGCCATTCGACGAAGAGCGTCTCTTGCGTGCGGCTTACATGTATCAAACAGCCACCGACTGGCACGAGCGGAGGCCCGATCTGTCGTGAACGAAGTATCCTACGACATCATCGTTGGCCTCGAAGTCCACGTGCAGTTGGCCACACGCAGCAAACTGTTTTGCCGCTGCAGTACACAATTCGGCGCGTCACCCAACACGCAGACGTGTCCGGTCTGCATCGGTATGCCGGGTGTCTTGCCCGTGATGAATCGAGCGGCGTATCAACTGTCACTCAAAACGGCCGTCGCACTGAACTGCAACATCCCCGAATTCACCAAATGGGATCGTAAACAGTACTTCTATCCCGATCTACCCAAGGGCTATCAGGTCAGCCAGTACGACTTGCCCATGTCCGAGCATGGTTGGTTGGAAATCACCGATAGCAAAGGTCGCTTTGAACCCAAAAAAGTAGGTATCACGCGGGCCCACCTCGAAGAAGATGCCGGCAAGAGCATGCACGACGAAGCGGCTGGCAAAGCGGACAGCCGCATCGACCTGAATCGCACCGGCACCCCGCTACTCGAGATCGTCAGCGAGCCGGACATGCGGTCTCCATTGGAGGCGCGCGCTTATCTGGATGAATTGAAGTTAATGCTCATGTACATCGGTGTGTCCGATTGCAACATGCAGGAAGGTAGTTTGCGCGTCGATGCGAATGTGAATCTGCACATTCACACGGTTGACGGAAAAATCCCCACGCCAATTGTCGAAGTCAAAAACATGAACAGCTTTCGCGCGGTCGAGCGAGCGCTGGCGTACGAAGTGGTCCGTCAGCTCGATGATTGGCGCGAAAAGGGACACAAGCTGGGCGACGTGCCGAAGACAACTCGTGGCTGGGACGATCAAGCCGAAGTCACCAAAGCACAACGCAGCAAGGAAGAATCCAGCGACTATCGTTACTTTCCGGATCCGGATCTGGTTCCCGTTGTGACCACGAAAGAAGACATTGCCGCGGCTCGTGCCGAATTAGGGGAGTTGCCGGCGGCCATCCGTTCTCGTTTGCAGACGGAACATGATATTACAGCTTACGATGCGGATGTGATCGTAAATCAAGGACGCGGCGTCGTGGACTACTTTGTCGAAGTTGCCCAGCAGAGCGGCGACGGCAAACAAGCCAGCAACTGGGTACAGCGCGACGTGCTACGTCACCTCAAAGAAGACGAAATCGAAATTGACGCATTTCCTGTTGCGGCGGCGCGAATGGGCCAGTTGATCAGCGCCGTCAAGAATGGTGACCTCGATAGCTCGCGTGCCCGTGATGTGTTTGATGAAATGCACAAATCGAAGGTCGATACGGCAACGGCAATGAAGACGTTGGGCATCGAGAAAGTGGACCAATCTTCGCTCGTTGATCTTTGTCGCGAATTACTCGCTGCCAATCCGGCCGTCGTCGCGGACGTCCGCAACGGCAAGCAAAAAGCGATCGGTGCGCTCATTGGCCAAGCGCGCAAGCGCAATCCCAACGCCAATCCCAACCAAGTCCGCGAGATCTGTTTGCAGATCATCGCCGAGTCGTAGGCCGGAACGAGCGGCGCGACAGGCGTTGTTTCTGATGGACTGTTACCACTTCGCCGTATGACATAGTGACTTTGCCGTCTCTGCGGCCCTCTGCGCTCTTTGCGACCTCTGCGTTTCAACTCTCGTGGCGGTTTGCCAAATCATTTTGACGTGATTGTTAACGCGCGAATTGGCATATCGAATTTCGATTGAACATCGTGACTTGTCGGCACGAAAGATGTAAACGCAGAGGTCGCAAAGAGCGCAGAGGGCCGCAGAGTCAGTGTTCGTGAAGTTCGCCTACGATGCAGTGCACGTCGTCAACCAGTATCGTGACGTCCACGGATCCCACGTCCATGATGAACTTCGACACGTGTACCGGACTACAGACGATCCAGTTGTGCGAATACGTCGTCAATCGTTTTCGGGTTCCATTTCGTTTTCACCTCGAAAACCGTAGCTGCCCTCGTCCGCTCGCGATGTTTTTTGACGTGCTGCACATTCAGTATGTTCTGATCGGACTCGGCTGTGATATTGGTGTTGTCACCAAGTCGTGGGCCCGCACCAAGTTGACTGCTTTCCAGATAGTCCATGCGTAACAAGGTGTCCACTCGAACCGCCTCCGGAATTGCTGCCACGGCCGCATGAAGCGGCGCCCTTGGAACACGTATCGCCGCAGCCAAAGGCAATGCGCTTTGCCGCCATTGCAGTCCGATCGTGTTCAAGTCCACTGCGGTTACGGCACCGTCCCCGCTAAAGTCGCCACCGCTCCAACTTGCACAATGAGAAGCCCGCCAGTTGATACCGACCAGATTCAAATCCGCTGCGTTTACGACTCCATCCAGATTGGCATCTCCCATCAGTGACCCGAGCGAGGCAAGAAACACAGCCACGTCACTGCTATCAACTTCACCGTTCGCGTCGAAATCGTAGTGCGACAGATTACTGGCGGACGTGACCGCATCAAGCAATGCATCGACGTCCCGCGTGTTGACGAGCTGATCACCATTCAAATCGCCCATCAGATCAGCGACGAATTCCGTGCTTCCGGGTGACGCCCCAGCGGACAGCCACGTGAAACTGCTATTACCGTAATGTACGGCGGCAACACGCTGGAGTGAATTACCGGAACCGTCCGCCGTCGTGGGCCAAGGTGCAAAGTTGTCATAAATAACTTCGTCGATGGTGACGTACGGCGTCAACATAAGATCCTCGACCGGCGGAGTGTCTGGTCGCTCAAGTCGCAATTGTTCACCGTTATCGCTCAAACTACCGCTATAGCCGCCAACGATTGGAATGTCCGTCGCGAGTCCATAATGTTCGCGGAAGGCGGCAAGTTTGTTCGCGTTCGCCGCTGCCAGCGGATCAAAAGAAATCACAACCAGTGGACCGTCCAACGTTGTACCGGCCGCGAATTCAATATCCACACCTCCACGGATTCTCCAACCCGACAGATCGATGGGCGTCTCAGATGACAAAGCAAGCTCAATGTACTCCAGATCGTTTTCATCCAGATTCGGGGCTATGGCCAGCGTGGACACGGACGCGTTGGCCGGTGCATATTGAATCTCGCCGATCACGGCCGCGCCGACTTGCACATTGCTGTTTGCACAACCAAGCGTATTACGCGACATGGATGCCAGCCGTTGATTTCCGAACGATGGCAGACCGAGTGATTGACCGTCAAACGCGGCGCCAAAATGCACGTCGTCGATGAATTGCAATTGACCGCCCGCGCCGTCAGGATCGACCAACCACACATCGTCACCCCCGTCGCCGTCCAAAGCAAAGTCATTGGGGCCGGGGTTTTCTGGATTTGGGTTGAAGTCACTTTCGTCAAAGACCTGATACGCGCCCGGACCAAGCATCGTGCCAGCCGGGATCTCGTACTTGAGCAAATTCGTGGCGGAATCGCTCAGAAACCAACCTCCGACGTCGACGATGGCCGCCGTTGTATTGTGCAACTCAATCGCGTCGGCTTGTGTGGCCGAATTGTTCGTGTTCGTTAACACTTCATTGATGACAACACCAATCGAAGCGTCCCCTTCCGTACCCGGTGAGCCGCCAATTACCGAACTACTTTGCCAACGATAGTATTTGCTCAGTTGATCCAAGGGCGTTCCGGCCGGATCAATCAATTCGAGCGACGCGCCCACGCCATCGGCCGCTTGCGGCCAAGTGGCATTGTCTGAGTAGGCAAAGTCAACGATCGTACTTCCGTCCGCGTCATCGACTTTGATGCGTTCTCCGCCGTTCGCTAGACTTCCCGCGAACTCACCGGAGATGATCGCAGAGTCGACATCCGGATAATCCGCTGTAAACTCCAGCTCGTTTCCAACTACCAAGAGGCGATCGCCTGGGCCGAGCATCGTGCCGGCAGAGAATGTGAAAGGATCACTCGGCCCATTCACGATGGCGACTTCCGTCAAGTCAAGCGTCACCGCCTCCGCGCCGCTACTGATGTTGGTGAACTCCAAGAATTCGGTGTCGAGTGTGCTGGCCGGGTTGAAATGGACTTCGGAAACGCGCAAGTACTGTTGAGTCGCTGAAGGCGTGGACGGAGTGACTAGCGTATCGACGACGGTACCACTCGCGGAAATCAATTCGATCGTCTCACCAAAGTTTGACAAATGACCGTCGTATGGCCCCTGCGCAAACAGGCCCATTCCACCCGTCGGTCCCGTGGCCCGCGCGCGAAAGGCCGGCGCACTTGGGGTGATGTAGAGCGACTCGCCGGCCGGAATAATCGTGCCGGGTTGGAACGCGTAAGTAATTCCGCCGTCGAGCGTCCAACCCGTGAGGTCGATCGCGGCATCGTTCAGATTGACGACTTCGATGTATTCTTCGTCTTGATTACCGCTGACGGGATTCACGTCCACCGCACCAAATTCGAGGACTGGATTCCCAACCTGTTCTCGCGGAATGCCGACGGGGACAGTTGTCGGATTAAATCCGTTCAACATTTCGGGAAAAACGATCATCCGTTCCGACGTACCCGAGCCATTGACCGCTTCGGTGAGGCCTTGAATGGCAAGGACGTTGGTACCAGTGACGAGCACACCGCTCGGGCCACCGAATTCAGCGATATCGAACTCTTGCCAAACAAAGCGGCCTTGTATATCAAGCCGATCACTTGCTGCGCTCGAATTCCACTCTGCCGTCTCAGGTGTGTTGGCTCGGGCAACTTCGACACCGTTGATGTAGGCGATAAAGGCGTCATCGTATCGCATTCGCAAACGCAATCGATCCAACTCGTCTGGATTTGTAACGTCGAAAGGCACACGAACATAAACGCTGTCATTCTCATTGGTACCGTCGCCGTCAGTGTCGATTCTCTGGTCGGCCGGAATATTCGGAGATCGCAGATCGATACCCAGCGATTCGACGAAGTTCACAAAGTCGGCTGGCTGCTCGTCGTAGCCGACACCATCGGTTCCGGCAATCCACTGGCTGTCGTCAAAGTCAATTTGAGTCCAAGACGTCCCCAAGGAATCGTCTTTGGGAACAAAAGCCCGTTTGGCGGCGTCCGTGAAGATGACCGTGGTCTCCATATCGATTACCGCGTCGATGGAGTGTGTTTCAAACAAGTGGGTGCGCCGCGGTGCGAGGTATTCGTTCTTGATGCGGTCGGCTGCTTCCTGCAATGAATAAGTCGCACCGCCAAAGTGCGCATTATTCCCCCAACGCTGCCGGTCCAACAACACGTCCGGTCCCAACAGCTCGATTAGCTCGTCGATGCGATTTTCGACAAATCGCTCTTCCTCGGGCGTGTCCGCCGACGTGAGCAGCTCGTCCATCAAAGTCCGCATGCGGCGCAGGAACATCTCATTCGTGCGCGGGATGTTGACGATTGCATCGAAGAGATGATTCTTTCGTCCATGAAACGGAAACTCCAGAGTTCCCAGATAAGGATGGCTTGTGTGCGCCGGCGGTCTGTCTTCGTCGTGAACAATCGTATCCGTATTGAGCGCGTTTGGTCCGTATACCAGGTCCAGGTCCCAGGGCAGCATTTGCCACTCACCGTCGCCTTCCGTGTCGCGATAAATGTAGAAGTTCTTATCCGTGGCGTCGATGTTCTGCAGGATGACATTGACGGCCATGAAGTTGACTTGTGCTGCCAGGTCCACGTTGTCGAATAAGTAGTTTTCCAGGTCCTGGCCAGTCAGGGCGAGTCCGTCGATAAAATCTTGTAGGTCCGAAAAATCCTCATCCTTACGAGTCTTTTTTTCAAACGCACCGCTGGATGCAGAGCCGATGA
>CBDUAB010000024.1:0-11556 GCA_965365045.1 uncultured Planctomycetales bacterium | reverse complement strand
TACGAGATATTGGCGTGACTGGAGTTCAGACGTGTGCTCTTCCGATCTGAATCAACTGATCGTGGACAATTCCGATCAAATGTTGGCTTGGATCGAGTGCGTTGAGGACTTTCTGTCCCATCGCCTGTTCGGTGACTTCGGCCATGAAGTCCTTGACAACCGAATAGCTCACATCCGCTTCGAGCAACGACTGCTCCACCAAGCTGAGGCCGTCGCGCATATTGGCCTCGGTCAGCTTGCCTTTACCACGCAAGCTTTTCAGAGCCGATTGCAGACCGTCTTGGAGGGATTCAAACATTGAAGAAAGCGCTGAGCGGAAATGCGGGACCGACGGCAGGGCGCAAAGCGACAGGGTCGCCATCCCCATGCCTGGAGCCGCTGAGTCGAATCAGGCATTTTAGCGGATTTACCAAAGCTTTGTAAATGCGTCGCCGACCCGGACTTGTCTCGATTTTGGGCCGCGATTTGGCGAATTAAGCGGTGCGGCAGGACTCAGGAGCAAGAGAATAGAGATTGCCAAGACGAGCGATTGTTCTGGACATCACGGCACGTCGTATTTGATCTCAACCTGCGACTGTTTCGCGGCTGCGTCGATCTTGATGGGTATTTCCCAAATCACGCTGCCGGTCTTGCAGATGCCAGCCGATGGATCGCCCTGGCAGTGGTAGTAGTTCAACGAGAGCTGCAATCGGTCCGTGCCACTTTCCGTCGCCGGGACCAAGATGTCGAATTTGGCTTTAGGAGGTTTTACGATTTTGTATTCACCGAGCTTGGTGCGGTCCACAACACCGACTTCGCCAACGGACTCCAGCAAATAACCCATCGGAGCGCCAGGGTTTATTTTCCAGTCCTTTGGCAACTTGAGCTCGACATGCAGCTTGATCTTTCCTTTTTCGCTTCGCACGGTCTGGGTTTTTACCATCACTCGCTTGGCGCCAGGAAAAGATGGCCGCTTCTTTTTCTTATCCTTTTTCGCAGCCGAGTTTTGTGGCACCTCGAGGCCAACCAACTGCAGTGTTTCAACGTGATAATCTTGCCGCAAATCAATTGTGCGGATTTGATGGTTGTTGGTATCGGCGACGTACAGCTTACCGGCCGCGTAGCTGATGCCGGCGGGTTCATCGAACAGATTTGCGACGCCAGCGATCGTGGTCACGTCGCCTGTTTTAGCGTTGACCGCTTTGATCTTGTTGTTGTAGGTGTCGGCGACGTACAGCGTGCCGTCGTGTTGGACGATGCCGAGCGCGTGTTGCAGCTGCGCTTTGTGACGCGCGCCATCCTGGTCGCCGAATGTAAAGAGACGAGCTTGCGGCAAATCAGCGGTGCCGACGACCGTGCGTGTTTCGTTTTCGACATTGAATGGAACTGCGCGGATCGAGCTGCCCTCGGAATCCGCAACGTAAAGCCACGTATCATCGCCAGCCAGGCCGCTCGGCTGGGCGAACGAGCAGGAGCCGAGCTCGTAGGGCACCTTTGGCAGTAACGGACCGTCGACAATGTCCTCGCGACCATTGCCCGCGTACGGGCCAATTTCACGTTCGTCCAATGGCATCTTCCAAATTTGATGCGGACCTGCCATCGCAATGTAAAGATCGTTGTCATGATGCCAAACCGCCCAAGGGCTACCGAGCGGGGTCTCCAGTGGCTTGCCAAGCCAACGTTCAGGTAATGAGCCGCTCGCCCGCGCCGATTCAATTCCCGGCCAACCCGAGCCTTTCTGGCCGGTCCCGGCCACGGTTGTGACTTGTTGATGCTCAAGATCCACTTTGCGCAACAAATGATTTCCAGTGTCGGCAACGTACAACGTTTCACCCACCAAAGTCATGCCTTGAGGATGATGAAACGAGGCGTCCTCGCCGACACCATCATCGCGGCCGATGACACCCGATCCGATGTTGAAAATGACTTCTCCGTCAAACTTTGAAACCACGATGCGATTGTGATTGCTATCCGCGATAAAGATCCGACCGCCCACTTCGTCCGCCAGAACTTTGCCTGGAAACCGCAGCGCCGTCGGTTCCGATTGCTCGGCCAGAGACTTGAATTCAAGCGGGGTGTCGGCCAACACTTTTTTCGCGCGGTAATAAGGCAAAGCAGTTTTAATAAGATGTTCGAATTCGCCAGATTCAAACTCGCCAGCCCGGCCGTACACCACATATCCCTCCGGATCAATCAACAGAACGGTGGGCCAGCTCTGTACTCCATAAGCGTTCCACACGCGATGTTGAGAGTCGTTGATTACTGGATGTTCGATCTCGTAGCGCAGCACCGCGTCCGCGATGTTCTTGCTTTCTTTTTCCGTGTCGAATTTTGCCGAATGGACTCCGATGACGACCAAATCGTCGGGGTAGGCGTGCTCGAGTTTTTTGAGTTCGGGCAAGACATGCATGCAGTTAATGCAACAGTATGTCCAGAAATCCAACATCACGAACCGCCCTCGCAACGCATTCAGCGGCAGCGGTCGGTCGGTATTGAGCCACTCGGCATCGGCGGGAAAGGGCAAGGCGACCAATCGGCGCGGGAATGGATGGTCCGCGTCCAGCGAAGTCACTTTGCTCGCTTTGCTGTCAATTGGCTCGTTGTGGGGTGCCTGGGTGCGGTTGTCGGGTGGCTGGTTACCGGTTCGCTGGCTTTCGACTTGCTGGCCGAGTGGGCGTGCGTTTTCCGCCCCTCCAGATTTTCCCCCGGGTTTCCCATCTTGGGCCAACGCGAATGCAGACAGAAAAAACGAAAAACATAGACCATACAAGATTTTTGGCCGTTTTCGTTCGATATCAGGAAGTATGTGCATGGTCATTCGACGCTTACCTTGGGGTTTGGAACCAGTGATTTGGCCTGCAACGCCTTTAATCCTATCCCCAGGGTGCCAATCCTGCAAAAGGGACGGCAGATCTGGCGGTGGGTATTTCCGACTTAAACGAAAGCGGATCGGCGGCCTTGATCATGACTTCGACTATTGCTAGCAACGATGGCCCGCCGGGGGCCTAACACCTGCCCGTCGCGCAAGTTTGGAAGTTGCACTAACAGCAATTGCCGGAGTTATAATCAAGGCCCGAATTGGCCTACTGCAGGCCCAATGAGTCCTGCTACACTTCCTATCTTGGCTATCCCACCTGTTTGAAGGGGTAGTCGCGTTTGAAAGCTTAGCCCCGTTTTTTAGAGTAGCCCCGTTTTTAGAGTAGCCCAGTCGAGCTGTTTACAAGGAGACAACGGTGTTTCGTCTCACCCTGTGGGCATTGATGTTCATCGCTCTGTCCGTGTGCCCTGTTATTGGCGCGGAGTGGGCAGGCAACATGTTTGTTGCCAAGCATCATGATTTTGGCACCCTCGCGCGCGGCGCTAAGGCCGAATTCGACTTCATTTTGCAAAACAAATACGAGGAAGACATCCACATCGCTGGCGTAAGGACCAGTTGTGCCTGCACCACGCCGGAAATCGTCAAGGAGACGATAAAGGCGCGAGAAAAGGGCGTCGCTATACGCGCCAAATTCAACACGCGGACGTTTCTAGGATCGCGTAGTGCAAACGTTACGGTAGTGTTCGACAAGCCGTTTCCTACCGAGGTGCAGTTGACCGTTAAAGGATACATTCGCCGTGACATCGTATTTGAACCCGGAGCCATCGAATTCGGTGCAATCGATGTGGGGAACCCTGCCGAGAAGACCATTCAGGTCAAATACGCCGGGCGCGGTGACTGGAGAATCGAAGACATCGAGGGTCCCAACTATTATGAAATAAAGCTTATCGAGCTTCAGCGGGATGTCGGACACGTCTTGTACTCGATGGAGGTGACGCTCCTCCCACAAGCGCCGGCCGGTTACCTGATGGACCAACTCATGCTAGTGACGAACGATCAACGGCTCAAGCGCGTCCCACTCTCAATAACCGGACGGATCCGGGACAGTCTGACGGTTAGTCCATCGTCACTTTCGCTCGGGGTATTGCGACCGGGAGAAACGGTGACGAAACAACTCGTCGTGCGCGCCAAGCAGCCATTTCACGTGATCAAAATTGGTTGCGACAAGGACGAACGGTTCAGCTTCAAGACTCCATCGGATGCCAAAAAGCTCCATCTAATTCCGGTAAGTTTCACTGCCGGTCAGACGCCCGGCAATATCGCCATGACGATCCACATCAAGACCGATCTTGGCAGCGGTATGGATGCCAGCTGCCTGGCAACGGCGACCGTAAAGGCCTTTGATGAATGATCGCGGTGCGTTGCGAGACGGACGCTTCCAAAACTTAGAACGTGTTTTTGCTAGCAGCGTGATCGGAGCGCCGACAAAGTCTTTCTAATCGGCAAAGTCGCCCTCAAGTTTCTCACTCGAGATGGTCGAATTATTCGCCAGCGCATCAATGCGCCGCGTGAATCATCGCGCTGGCGCAAAACGAATTTGGTTAAATGGAATGGGAGCGGAGGAGCCCTTGGTATGGCAACACGAATTGGTCATTTGGCTCTGGCGGCAATGTTGATCAGCCTCACCGGCTGCGCGATGTGTGTCGACTCGTTCGACTGCCGGTACGCGGCATACGGCGGCCGACTTCCGCGTACCGACATGGTCAACGGACGGGTGGGCTCGATTCTGGATCCAGCCGGTGGCGGCGGGTTGACCACGCGAGAGATGCAAACTGGCGAGTTTTACGACGTCAGCGCTGTTTCGGACGAAGTCTACCTAGAAAGCGATCAAGAAGACGCCTCCACCCAGCCAAGGACAGACGCGGAGATGGGCGAGGCAATGCGGTCAACCGAAGAACCGTTTGACGAATCGGCGAGAACGTTGGAAATGGATTTCGACTCGGTTTCGTTGTCGGGCCCGATTTTGCGAGCGGCTCAGATCGATGAACCGCTCTATGAACCGACGAACGAAAAGGATGATGTGGGCTTTGAATTGGAACCGGTATCGGGAACGGACGAAATCGATCGTGCTTTCGACGCTATCCAAGACGAGTGGTCCACCGCACCCCCGTGGGATTTAGTGAGTGATGGCGACTGATCCATTTCAAATGGGGCGTCGTCTAACCCGCATTTCTCAGACGTTTGAAGGAACGAGCAAACGCAGACTCTGCCGGGACTGCGGTCGCTGTATTGCGGCTATTCTCGCGAACACGGTATCAACGAGGAAAACGGCGTCTGCGCTGTTCCGGCAAGGCTTTGCGACCTCGTTCCGGCCTACTTTCATGCCCTGTTAGTTCGACGCCAGGTCGTTCAGCATCTTAATCACGTCATCCGCCATGCGTTCACCAGTGCCAGGTTCGGCAAACGATTGAAAGCCCATCCAAGTCTGATAGCCTCCCAAACGGTGAGCCTCTCGGTCCGGCAGATAGCCGATCCAGTCGTTGGCAAGTTCGGCAACATAGGTGTGAGGAAATGGCGAGCGTTTTTTGATATCAACGCCGAGACTTGTAAAGTATTCGGCGGGGACACCGACGAGCGCCACATCGCCGATGACAAGCGTTTGAATGACGGTTTCGCGGGTTTCTCCTTGCGTCGGCTTGAGCGCTCGGCGCATGTCACGGAAAATGTCGATCGTCTTGTCTGCAATTGTTGGTGCGTATTTTCGCACATAACTCGTGACTTTTTCGTCCTCGGTTGCTTCGTCAAAAGTTCGGACACGATACTTAAAGGTCTGCTTGGCGGAGCGTAATTGGTGAACCGAATGCGGCTTGGCGTTGGCCAACGCACCGCGGACGGCGGTTTTCATCCGCTGGATTGCAGCGGGCATCGACACACCTGTTATGTTGTGCGTCGATCCGGACGCTCCTTCGAGAAAACTCACGACGACGCCTGTTTTCTGTCCGCCGCTCAGCTCTTGTTCGAGCTCTTGTGCCGCCAGGCCGTAGAAACTGGGTGAGCGTACGCCCGGCAGTCGTGTGCCGATCGTATGTGTCGAATGATTGTAAATGACGGCGCGCAGTGCTCCGCCATCGGAGCGAAACGCCCACACGGGAAGCTGCGAATCAAACGGTCCCGTTGGTCGAACGGCATTTGCCCGAGAGCCAATCCAATGGATCTTGCCATCATCCAGCAATAGGCGGCTGTTGGCGCCGACCGTGGACTCCTCGCCCAGATGAAAATAGAAACTCGCATCGCTATCGGCAAGCTGCCCGTAGGCATCTTGAACGGATTTGACGATGGCCTGCCGTAGGCGTTGACAAAACACCTCTTCGCGGTCATAGCCGTGGACCTTAATCGTGCTGGGAGCGTGGTGGGTGTGGGTCGCACTGACAAGAACATGCTCTGGTGGCAGTCCAGTGGTTCGTTCGATTTCAGCCAGCGCAGGATCGACAATGTCTCGCGGCGTGAACAGTACGTCACACGCGACGACGGCGACGGTTGCAACATTGGGTTTTTGCACGACGATGGCAACCGCACGCAGTTCGCCTTCTTGCCCTTTTGAAAGTGCCGGGCCGATGCCGCCCGCAATGTACATGGAGTCGTCTGCTTGAACATTGGCCGCCGCGGCACCAACGCGAATGTCAGCGATTGGCATGCTTTGTATCTGTTCGTCTTGTGCGGCACATGAAAGCGCAGCGAGGCAAGCGAACGACAACATCCTGGCGAAACGACGAATACTTGAACTCATGAATCCACATTAGCGTTTTCCTGAGGAAAACGCGAGATGCCAAGGTTCTAGCTCGAGGTCTCTCTTTGCATTATGGCATTGGTCCTTAGTCATTCCTTAGTCATTAGTCCTTAGTCCTTAGACATTAGTCATTCACAACACGCATCCCAAAATCGTGAACGGACATTTGCCTTGTGCTTCAAAAACAGAGCTGACGCCAAGACTAAGACGCCGGTAGAACGTCGCGTACAAAGCGAACTTCTGGTCGGCCTCCGCCGCGAGATGCGGCGCCGGTAAGGAACTCGGCCACATAGCGCTGACGTTCTTTCTTTTCCGGTACCTTGAAGTTATCGCCCTTCTGCAGGATCGGACGCAGATCGGGCATCGTTCCGAATGAACGTGTGCCGGCCGCCTGGCACGGAAACCAACGTCCTTCGCCGTTTTGATCCGCAAGATAGAATTCCGGATAACAATGGTTCGGGACCCAGACCGTCCGTGCCGGTATTTTATTCGCGCGACAGAGGGCAATGAACAATGAACTCAGTTCTTCGCAGTCACCATGACCGTCTCGCAGTGCTGCCAGCGCTCCTTTGAGTTTACCGTTACGGTATTCGACATTGTCGCGAACGTGGTCGTAGATCACCTCGACCCGCTGCCAGGCGGGCAAACTTTCATCGTTGAGTTCTTTTGCCAGAGCGCGAATGTCCGGATGGCGAACTTCGATGTAAGGGCTGGCCGATAGGAATTTGCGGGCGTCGCGGCTGAGGTTTTTTGGCAAGCTGAACTCTGCTGGATTGTCGGGTGCCGCAACTTGTTCGCGCTCGATTTCAAACGTGACTAACGCGTGCGCTTCTTGACCCGCGCGCAATTTCGGAACGCGGACCATCATTTGCCGAACTCCGCCATCGAGCACGCGATACCGCACGGACTTAACGGCCGGCGAAACGTCTTCGTCCACAATACGCACGACTTGGCCCGGCCAATCGGTCGGGACGGGCACAGTGCCGAAGAGATTCTGGCACGGGCCGCCGATCGCTTGGACTTTCATTCCGACTTTCCAACGATGGATTTCATTCTTGATCGTTTGCGGGCGATCGGGTGCGGTTTCGTCACCGAATTGTGCTTGGGCCGGTGACGTGATGAGAAACCAACTGAGCGCAAGTGCAACAAGAGCGGCATGGGAGGGCTGAGCGAACATCGTTAGTCGGACCAGTGATGTGGAGAACCAAAGTGGAATGGACCAGAATGTCTCGTGACCAGAGACTTGCGGCCTGGGAAAGTGAGCCTAACGTTTTGGCCAGTGTCCCTACCTGATTTCCATTCTAACTTCCGTTGCGCTCGACGACGTAGAAATCGCCGATTGACGTAAAAAAAGTGGCCCACATTCCATTGGTGAACGGATGGGCCACTTCGGGGTCGAATATGGGCCGGCGCCTATTTCCTGGGCGCTTGGGCCGTCTTGTCCGGTTTGGCGGATACTGTCGCTGTATCGTCCATGGGCGGCAGGCTCTCGCCTGGTTCGAGCTTGCGATCACCGATCACTTGAAACGTGGGTTGTGAGCGGTAATTCATCGCGCCGGCATTCTCGGCAGGTTGAAAGACACTCGGTGCAATGCTTGGTGCCACATCACTTGGCGCCACGGTGCCATAAGCGGGGCTACTGTCATAGACGGCGCCGCCGTACGTGTCGCCCTGAATGGCTTGACCACTATAAATGTTGCCGCTGTAGGATGGGGCGCAATCACAGGCCGGTGGGCAAACGGGAGTCGGACAACAAACTGGTGTCTGCGTCACTATAACCGGAGTTTGCGCCGGCGCCGCTACAGCCGGTGGATTACATCGCGCTCCGCGCAATCTAAAACGGCGACTAGCCCGTCGACATCCCGTCGCGGAAACTGTAATCATCAACAGAACCAAAACGATGAATCGATACCGTTTCATTACAAAACACTCCGGGTGGGACTACGTGAGGCGGGGCGGTGTGTGGGGCATTGGAAACGTACCTCCACCACGCCTGTTGTGCAAACACAACGGGTGCTTTTTCGCAACAAAAGATGGCTGTCTTTCAGGTAAACGTACTACAGGTTGAACGATCCTAACACATCGACTGTTTCACGAGAGAGTCACCAAACGAGTAAGTTTGGTCGATGAAATCGTTCGGAGTGGTGTGGTTTTCGCAAGAGCCCGCAAGTGACGGATCGACGACTCAATGACGCAACGCCGCACTCTCCTTCTTTCCGCGCTCGCTGTCGCGACCCTCACAATTGGGGACGTCGGACACTCTTGCCCCGCCAGGTGTCGTACCGCGTCGGCCCGATGTTGTAGAGGTTTGACTCGTTGTTGTAGCAAGCCAAACCGTGCACGCGTCTGTGTCCGCTCTCAAGATGAAGTCTGGCTGGTCAGCACGCGACACAAGAACTGCTGCGATGTTCAGCAATTATGCGTGCGGCGCTACTGTTCGGGCCGGGGCTTCGTCGATTCGTCAGTCGACGAGTATTTTGCGGCGTCCGATCCGCAGGCCATCGTTACTACCTTCGTTCACGGCAATCGAGTCGATCCGGACATGGCCGGTGAGCGTGGGCTGCGAATGTACCGCAAAATAGCGAATCACGCGTGCGAACACCAACGTTTAAGACATGTGATTTGGTCGTGGTGCAGCGGTGCCATTCGAGGACCGTTACGCGACGCTAAGATCAAAGCGGGGCGAACGTACTTTCAGTCCTATCTCTTGGCCCAGTTCGTGGCGCGTCATGATAGTGAATCTCGCGCAAGTCTCGTTGGCTTTAGCTATGGTGGGCGAATTATTCTCGGAGCACAGCACTTGCTGGGTCAGGGAGTTCTGTGTGGTCGATCGTTGGATACCGATCTCTGCGCACATACACCGAAAACGCGGGTCGTCGTTTGGGCGCCGGCCATGCCGGCCGACTGGATTTACCCTGGCGGAAAGAACGGACGAGCGTTTGCCACGACAGACCGAATGCTGATCTACTACAACACGCGTGATCCAGCGTTGCGGTTGTATCGCCACAAAATGAAGGAATCGAATGCGCATGCCTTGGGGTTTCGCGGCGTGTGCACCAATTGCCTCGGAAGAAATGCCTCGTGCGTCGAACAGCATAATGTGGTTCGTTCAATCGGTGCGCATCACGATTGGACCCGCTACGTGGAGTCATCGCGGATTATCTGCCGCACCAGTACGTACGCGCTCTGGCGTAGTGTTCGATAGCGCAGCTATGCTAAAGCATTCGCCCTCGTTCACAAAGGAAAAAGAATGTCCGCGCCGATCGCTTTTTTGAACGGTCAATTCGTGCCGGCCGATCAGATGAATGTCTCGGTTGTTGACGTTGGATTTGTGCAAGGTGTTACCGTTGCGGAGCAGATTCGGACGTTCGGCGGTCGGTTGTTTCGCCTCGATCAACATCTTGCGAGGCTGCAACGGTCTCTCTATATTGTGGGCGTCGATCCAGGTATGACCGCGGACGAGCTGCGAACGACGGCAATCGAATTGGCGGCCAAAAACCACGCGCTCTTAACCACGGGCGACGACTTGGGGTTGTCGATATTCGTCACGCCAGGGCCTTATGCTACCTATAATCCGCAAGGAACCGCGCGTCCGACGATTGGCATGCATACGTATCCCGTGCCGTTTTCGTTGTGGGCCGATAAGTACGAACAGGGACAGCATTTGGTAACAGCGGGCACGCGCCAAGTTTCTCCGTTGAACTGGCCGCCCGAGTTGAAGTGTCGCAGTCGCATGCATTATTACTTGGCGGACCGTGAGGCTCGCAGCGCGGATCCGCTTGCCCGCGCGGTCTTGCTCGATTTAGAAGGTTACGTATCCGAGGCCTCCACGGCGAACATACTGGCTTATTACGTTGAATCTGGCGTGGTGTCGCCGCCCAAAGACACGATCTTACCGGGTTTCAGTCTGGCGACGTTGCACGAGTTGGCCGATGTGTTGGAGATCCCGTTTCGGTACGAACGGCTCACGCCGGACGACTTGGCACGCGCCGACGAAATCCTATTGTGTAGCACGTCACCGTGCATATTGCCTGTCGTGCGATTGGACGGAAAGACAATTGGTAAGGGCGAGCCTGGGAGTATTTTCCGGCGTTTGCTCGCCGCCTGGAACGAATTGGTGGGAGTTGACATCGCCGCTCAAGCTAGACGATTCGCGGAGCGAACGTAATGTGGCGGTGCCAATTCGAATCATAATCTGCCGTAAGGCGAGCCGAGAGTGACCAAGTGAGTGGCCTGTAGCTGTTTGCGGCGCCGAGACCACATTGAGTGACACTCGGCTCGTGTCACCCAACAAGCCTGTTTTCAACGTGCAAAAACTCTTAAGGGCGTTGCTCGGGGGCGTTCCTCCGGCACCAGATTTCTCACGGTTTTTCGTGACATAAATGTTGCGTTCGAAATCGCTTTTCATAAAATGACAGGAGGTGTTAGGTCTGCGCCTGGCCTACGTGCACCTACTTGATCAACTGATTCTTAGCTGGGGGGACTTGTCGTGATTCATCGTAACTCACTGGTTAGTATGTGCGCAAGCATGCTCTGCGCTACTTCGGCGTTTGCTGGAATTGGCCCGATCGAAATATTTGTCGAGGCACCTTATCACAACGTGTCTCCGCTTACCGATGGCGTTATTACCGAAGGCGAGTACAACAGCACTTATTTTTATTCTTTCGTCGACCTTGAAAATCCGGGCAACCCCTATCCCCCGTTAAATCAAATGTGTGGCGCCGCGGGCATCGAGTGCAATGACGAAATCAACATACCAGGGGATGCGGATCTGAGTGCAACTGTTCATTACGGTCACGACGACGAAAACCTATACATCGGGTTTGACGTCATCGACACATTCCTGAACGAAGACGAAGGTGATGCTCCATGGAATAACGATGGTGTTGAACTCTTTATTGATGCGGATGCCGATGGAGCCGACGCCCGAAACTGGAGCTTAGAGGGTTTCCAACTCGTTGTTGATACCATT
>CBDUAB010000023.1:0-12026 GCA_965365045.1 uncultured Planctomycetales bacterium | reverse complement strand
TGGCGTGTAGTGGTGCGCCGAATAAATGACAGGAGGATGGCCGTAGATTGGCGGAGGCGTGACGATGAGCGGCGCCGGAGGCGCTTGCAGTGCCCGAATCACTTCGTTACTAACACCCGCTTGTCGCAATCCAACCAGATCCGCGGCTGTCGGCCTTGCAGTCAATCCGTTTGAGTGCACATGTGAGATGATCACATCATCACTCAAGCCTCCGGCCGACATTTGCACGACATCTTGCAGAGTGACGGCACGGTAAGCGGCTTGTTGCACTGCCGCGCGATTCTCGGCAGCGACTTCATCCAGGCCGTTACCGATTGTCGCTCCCGTGACGACCCCCACGGCGGTACCGATGGCCGCTCCTGCAAGTGGTTCGTTCGCCGCAGCTTCGCCAATCACAGCGCCGAGGCCCGCCCCCGTCGCGCCACCCACCAGCGCTCCGCGATCAGCGTAATACGGTGATTGGCAACTGGGCAGCGCTATGGCAAAAACCCAGGCAAAAAACAGACGTGCGTAGGGTGATCGAAGTCGTGTCGAAAACATGTTGGCTGAAGCTCCGAGTGACGCCTGATAGCGGACCCAGATGGTCCCAACATTACACCAATCCGTCAACACGAAGAGCCCAACATCCGCTAGCATTGAGACGCGTCGTTCCTACGATTCACTGAGCGACTCAGCCGCTATCGTCTCCTCAATTTTCGCGGCGTCAAGCACCTTCCACGCATCGAATGCCGCCGCACGTAGCTCGTCGTTGCCAAACCCAAGCGTATTCGGTTGATAGACCATGTTCGTACTCGGGCGGCGTTTTTCGAACCCGAAATCCTTCGGATCGTGTCCGTCGAGATACAGCAAGATGGCCAACGCGACATCTCGAACTTGGCTTTGAAAAGCGATATTCTTCGTCTTTGGATCGGTTTGGCTGTAGCAAACGGATTCATCATCCAAAAGCGTCTTGAGCAACGGCACGCTCTGGTGGTCCTTAAAGCGGGCGACCGTTAGAATTGCGTATTGGCGAATATACGGCGCGGCATTGTTTTCTTCGAGAACCTGCACGGCCGGTACGAGTCCCTCGGCTAGAGAGAATCGCAACGCAAGGTTTAGGCTATAAAATGCGGTATTGGCCACGTCGCTTGGTCTAGCAACCCAGGCACCGAGTAACTTCCGCAGCGGATCGTCATCCGTGATCGAGACACCTCCCGACTGGTTGTCGGCGAAACGGATTCGATAGCAAAGATTGTAGATTTTCTGTTGCGTTTGCTGGTAGACACCGACTTTCGGGTTGACTGCCAATAACAGCAAGGCCGCAATGTCCTCGCGATTGAGCTGGCGTCGCTGGACCGAGCGTGAATACTGCAGCTCTTCACAACGTCGTGCGAGCGTGGCCTCGGCGGAATTCGCGTCTCGTTCGGACTCGGCAAGCACATCCCAATTGTCGCGCAACACACCCGCCATTAGCATGCGCGCCGCGCGGGTGTCTCCCACAATCTCTCGCAACCGTATCCAACTCGGAAGCTGTTTGAAATCACCGTCCATGTTCGTGATGAACTCGGACAATTGAGTCTGGCGATCAATCTCAACCAGATTGAGCAGCAGCCGGCGGACGCGCATGCGGGTCTCGCGGTCCGAGTGGTTCTCGGCGTTTTGTAAATCGGCGTAGGCGTCCAAGCCTCTGGCCAGCAATTTTTTGCTCGCGCGTTCTCGCTGCGAAAAACTGTCAGCACCTAGTTGCTCGATGAGCCGAGCAACAGCCGCGCTTGTGGATCGAAGTTCACCGCTGGTTATCTCGTCGTTTCCAAAAGCTATCGCTGATAACGAGAGCCACATTATTGCGATGATCAGGTGGCCGCCAATCCATGCGTCACATGCAAGATTTTTTTGGACAATGGAACGCTGCAGGTTCATTGATATTCCCCCACTTAACATTTATAATTTCGCCAAATCACCATCTTCGTGCATTCAGTCGATTATATTTGTCCATATCCCATTCCGTCCAGGATTACGTCGTCGGTGGGCCCTTGCGTCGCCGCTCGGTTTGTACCTACAATGAAGGTAATTAGGGATTTGCGGCCGATTGCAGCCTACGTCTGCTAAAGTGCCATCGCCTTATCGGTTACGAAAAGAATTCGGAACCTGCTCGCGATACAGCTTGACCAGATAATGCCGCGGCCGTCTGAGGACAGTAACGCGGCTTTTTTTGTGCATCTTCGCAATCCCGAGACACTTTGGAGACGGTAGCACGAGATCGCGAGGGGAAAACATCTCATGTCCACGGCGCAGCCTTTGTCCAAACGAGCCGATAAAACCACGAACCGCAGCCAGCGGGACACAACGGACCATCGGGGAATGTCCACGCTGTCGGTTCACGCGGGAGAATCGCGTCAAAAAATCGGTGATGCGATCACCGATGCGATTTTTTGTGCGTCGACGTTTACGTTTCCTGATACGCAATCCGTCATCGACTTCATTGAACAAAAACAGCCGCGTGAAGAATACGGTCGCTATGGAAATCCGGGGCAACGGATCGTTGAGCGCAAACTGGCGGCACTCGACGGCGCCGAAAAGGCAGTACTGTTTTCGAGCGGCATGGCCGCGATCACCGGCTTGTTCATGGCCAAGCTAAGCGCCGGCGATGAAGTCGTCTTCTTTGACGAGTGTTACCATCGCAGCCGCGAGTTTTGCGCGGACCACCTGTCGCGTTTTGGTGTCGTCACTCACCAAGTGAAAACTGGTGACTTTGAGGCGATGGCCGCCGCCATCACGCCCAACACAAAACTGCTCGTCAGCGAATCGCCCACAAATCCTCACTTGAGCATCATTGATCTTGAGCAGTTTGGCGCCATCGGAAAAAAACACAGTGTTGAAACGGTGATCGATGCGACGCTCGCGACACCATACAACCTGCAACCGATCGCGCAAGGCGTCGATTACGTAATTCACTCGGCGACTAAATACCTCGGTGGTCATAACGATTTGTTGGCAGGCTGTGTTGTCGGCAGCGCCGAACAGTTGGAACCGATCGCCTATTTGCGCGGGATTATGGGAAGTATCTCTTCGGCGAACTGCATTTACCTGTTGCAGCGTGGACTCAAAACGTTCGCTCTCCGCATGGAGCGGCACAACGCCAACGGCCAAGCAGTCGCCGAATTCCTTGCCAGCCATCCGCGGGTTGCACATGTGTATTATCCCGGTTTGGCTACGCATCGAGACCACGCGATCGCCGCTCGTTCCATGAACGGGTACGGGGGACTGGTCACGTTTCTCGTGAAAGATGCCGATTGGAAAGAAACCGCCGCGGTCGTCGACAGGGTCCGGATCGCCCGGATCGGACCGAGCCTCGGTGGCGTCGAATCGCTCATCGAACAGCCGTTGGTGATGAGCTATTACGAGGCTACGCCCGCGGACCGCGCCGCCTGGGGAATCCCCGACAACATGATCCGCATGGCTTGCGGAATAGAAAATAGCGAGGACCTGATTGAGGACCTGGACCAGGCATTACGCGTCTAGCAACCGTAATTCTGGACCAGATTCAAACAGCGGGAGATCGGCGCGGGTTTGGCATAAAGGTAACCCTGTCCGAGCTTGAAGCCCATTTGTTTGAGCGTCTCGTGTTCGCCTTTGTCCTCCACGCCTTCGGCCAACGAGACGATGCCGAGTTCGTTGACCATTTTGACAAGCGTAGCCACAACTTCTTGACGACTAGCTGGGGAAAGATGAATATCCTTTATGAGCTTAATGTCGAACTTCAAATAGTCAGGCTGAACCTCGCTCAATTCCACCAACCGGGCACGACCGGCCCCGAAATCGTCAAACGCAAGTCGCATGTCGAGCCGATGTAGCTCGTTTCGCAGCTCACGAATCTGTTCTGGATCGGTAATTGCAGCTTCGTGAATCTCTAACGTAATTGTTCGATCGGCGTTCTTTTCTCTAAGCTTGCGAAGTGTCGTGAAGATCTCTCCGTCGCGAAGTTCTACGGGGTGTGTATTGACAAATAAGTTCTGATTATTCGGAAGTTTCTGCCCTACCTCAACGCCTCGATCTCGGAAAACCGTACTCAGTTGAGCCTCGAGACTTAGCGCCGATGCGGCAGCAAACATTTCGGCGGGAGTCGTGAGTCCAAACAGGCGACTACGCCCGAGCACTTCAAAGCCAACGATATGCTTCTTCGACAAATGAACAATCGGTTGAAAAAACGGTACGACTCCGCCATCACTGATCAACCGGTCAAATTGCATCATCGCCAACGCTCGGTCGCAAGTGTCTTCCTGAATCGTATTCCCATCGAGCACTTTGGTTTCACGGCCGACACGAAAAACAACGGTCGCGAACTGCACGATGTCGCCTTCCGTGATAAGCGTTTCCGTTTCAACACGTTCGCCGTTCACATACGTGCCGTTGGTGCTTCCCAAATCTCTCAGCCACAAGTTGCCGTCGTGGTCAAAGATCTCGGCATGCACCTTCGAAACTGAAGTGATCGGCAGGCATAATTCCAAATCGACACGCCGCCCCACGCGGAACGGAAAGGTGTGAACCGCGACGTTCCGTACTGGTTCCGAGGCGTCAACTTGGCCAGAAAAAAACCATACGGACGCGTTGAGAACAATCCCATTTTTTGCATCGCGTTTTGGAACGAGTGTTTCGACCATTTCTGAATCCTTGTTCATTCGCACATATCTTGTACGTTCCCGAGCAAACGCGTCATTCGATCGGAACGATGCTGATATCCCGCTACTATTCTGTAGCACTTTATTGCGCCGAGCGGTGAAAAGACTGTACTTCAGATGTCTTGAGCTACTATTTCCCATTCCCATTGCAGTCGGCATGTAGGGGATGTAACCATCGTGTCAGTCACAAGTGAGGCGGACCAACATGAAATCTTTACCGGAGCGACAGCAAGGACTGCTTGCAGCAATTCTTTCGGACGAGAGCTATATGCCGGCGGAGCCGGACTCCGTCGAAAGTACCGGCCTGCCGATCTCACTAGTCGAGGCACTCATCTGTAAGCGACTATCCGTTGTCGGAACCAGCAGTGGTCGCAAGCTGGCGGATGATGTTTGTTTGCCTTTTCGTGTCCTCGAAGACAACTACCAATCACTTCGCTCTCGGCAGCTTCTCGTGCATCGAGGATCCGCGCCGCTGAACGATTACAATTACACTTTGACCGAACAAGGTCGTAATCATGCGCGTGCGGCAATGAAGGTTTGCTCCTATGCCGGGCCCGCGCCCGTTCCTTTGATAGATTACGTGTTGTCGACGGAGGCCCAAACCATCAGGGCTGAATCGCCAAAACGTGCTCAATTGCGTGCGGCGTTTGAGTCAATTAGCGTTGACGAAAACTTGTTCGAAAGTCTCGGACCAGCGATCAACTCCGGGGCCGGTCTGTTCCTCTATGGGGAACCCGGCAATGGAAAATCGACGTTGGCGAAGCGAATCACAATGTGCTTTGGTCAAGAGGTATGGATCCCACACGCAATTTTCGAAGACGGACAAATCATCAAACTTTACGACGCGGCATTTCACGAACCGGCGAATAACGGCAAAGCCAGTATCATCAAGTCGGCCGCATACGATCGACGCTGGATGAAGATCCGACGACCCACCGTTGTCGTGGGCGGTGAACTGACCATGGATGCTCTCGAGATCCGGCATGACCCGCTAAGCAACGTCAGTGAGGCATCGTTACAGATGAAGAGCAACTGCGGCTGCTTGCTCATCGATGACTTTGGCCGTCAGCGAATCGAACCAACTGAGCTGCTGAATCGCTGGATCGTGCCGTTAGAAAGCCGCGTCGATTTCCTGACATTGTCCACGGGCAAAAAGATTCAGGTCCCGTTCGAACAGTTGATCATCTTTTCGACAAACCTCGAGCCGAGCGACCTCGTCGATGAAGCTTTTTTGAGGCGTATTCCCTACAAAATCGAAATTACAGATCCCTCCGTCGAAGAATTCCAGACGTTATTTGAACTCTACTGCGATAAGCTGGGTTTTGAATACCGTGAAGAGGTTGTCGACTATCTCATCAAACAGCATTACGGTCGGACTGGACGTCGTCCGCGACGTTGCCATCCACGTGACTTGCTGAATCAGATTCGTAACTATTGCGTCTACAACGAGCTGCCGCTGGAAATCCGCAAGGAATACTTCGACCGGGTTGTTGGCAGCTACTTTACGGTTGTGCTTCCCGCCGATAAGTTGGCCAAGCCCGTCGCACCTCGCAACGACGTGCGTCCATCTCCAGCGCCCGCCGATAAAGGTTCGGACACCAAGCAAAAAACGCAGCATGGGCGATCAACCGCGCAGCATTCAACGACCAAGACTCCCGTCCAAAAACCGACTCCACAACAGGCCCCTCAGCCCGAACAGACACCGTCGCCGGTTATTCCACAAATGCCGATTGACGCCACGCAACCTGTTCACATTCCTAACAATTCGAACTCTTGACGCTCGGTTTCAGGCGATAGCGGCGCCTGTAACGGCAAGTCACACCGAATCAAGTCTGTTTCACGCACCCGACGCGTAACGTGGAATCGGGATAGTTCGTGGGTCAGTTTGACAGCAGAATACGGTGCTAAACTTTCACGTGCAGAACAGTAAATCCGTTTATCACGATCTGAATCCGAACTGAGTTCATAACGTTTTTGGTTACGGATAAAGAGGCCAACGTGACCACGCAAGAAATACAAGCCACTGATGAGATTCTTGGGTACACGCTCAAGAAACGCGTCGGCACCGGTAGTTACGGCGAGGTGTGGGCGGCGGATGCGCCGGGTGGAATCAGCAAAGCCGTAAAGTTCATCTATGGCTGTCACAATGAAAACCGGGCCACAACCGAGCTCAAGTCGCTCAACAAGATCAAGCAAGTTCGCCATCCATTCCTGCTTTCGTTAGAGCGAATCGAAGTGGTCAACGGCCGGCTCGTCGTAATCAGCGAGCTGGCCGATATGAGCCTAAACGATCGCTTTCTCGCCTGCTGTGATGAAGGCCTTGCCGGCATCCCACGCGACGAGCTCCTGGGCTATCTCAAAGATGCCGCCGACGCGCTGGACTATATCAGCGAGTCGCACTCCCTGCAGCACCTGGATATCAAACCTGAGAACCTGTTACTTATGGGCGGCCACATTAAGGTGGCTGACTTTGGTTTGGTCAAGGAAGTTCGCGATGCGACGCAGTCGTTAATGAGCGGACTAACACCTGCCTACGCACCGCCCGAGCTGTTTGACGGTCGGCCGAACCGGTCCAGCGATCAATACAGCTTGGCCATTGTTTACGCTGAAATGGTGTGTGGTAAGCGGCCCTTCGGAGGTACAACCGCAGCGCAACTCGCGGTGCAACACATGCAGGGCAAGCCTAATCTCAAACAATTGCCGCCGGCTGATCAGGATATCGTTCTCAAGGCGCTTGCCAAAGATCCACTCCTGCGATTTCCGAGTTGTCGAGAGTTCGTCGAAGAATTGATTTCGCGACAGGGACGTTCCGCTGCCGAAAAACGCCGACGACGCAACTCCACGCCGCAGGCGTCTGACGATGCCTATACTATCCAGTTGCCCGGTGTGAACGAGAACCACAGTACGAACGTTGCGTCGACGCAATCGCTCGTCGGTGGACTCACGCCCGCCGTCCTGGAAAAGAAAGGGCCAATGAAATTCGATCCGTCCACCGCCAATATTCGCCCAACGCTTTTTGTCGGTATCGGGAGCACCGGAACCCTGATCATTCGCAGGCTACAATCACAAATTCGCGGGCAAATTGGTGAACTCGAATCATTGCCGGCCATCGGTTATCTCTGCATTGACTCCGATCGCACGTCCCTTATCGAGACCGCGCACGGAATGCACGCTGGGGCGATTAATCACAAGGAAATCCTGCCAATCCCATTGCGTAAGTCAGAAGTCTATCGTAACGACGCCAACATGCATTTGAACTGGCTTAGTCGCCGTTGGATCTACAACATTCCGCGCAGCCTGCAAACCGAAGGGCTCAGGCCGTTAGGAAGATTGGCATTCGTGGACAATAGCGATGCGTTTTTTTCACGCGTAATCGAAATCCTAAAAAGAATCACCGCGGCGGAGGCGCTCGCTACGACCGCGCATTCAACAGAATTGAATCCGGTCAATGAGCCACCTCGAGTCTTCGTAGTTTCTTCGATCGCTGGAGGCATTGGCAGCGGTTGCGCTATCGATGTGGCATACGCGCTACGTGTGGCACTTGCTGAATTGGGTGTTCCCGACGACGCCGTTCACGGTATTATGATACACTCGACGGCGAAACTTGACCGCGACTCTCAAATTGCAGTCGCCAATACGTACGCGTTTTTGAGCGAATTGCAACACTACACGACATTCGGCTATCCGGGTGACGAATCATGCGGACTGCCGCCTTTTGATGTGGGAGACGCCGCGTTCAAGCGCACCTACTTTGTCGACCTAGGCACCGACATTTGCGAAAACGACTATGATGCTTCCATCTCAAGCATCGCCGAATATTTGCTTTACAACTCGATATCTCGGTGCGCTCCTTTCTTTGATGCCTGCCGCAACGCAGACGAATCTGATGAATGTAGCATGCGCACTCTCGGCGTCCGCTCCACGGAACTTGGCTATCGTGGTGAGGCTGCGGAAGCTGGTACCGTTTTGACACTAATGCTGTTGGAAGAGTGGCTGGAATCAAGCGGTTTTGACGCAATGCAGTTTGTGGATCGGGTCTGCAATCAAACCAGTCTGACGCATGATGCGCTGGTCACGAAAGTCGATGAGGCGTTGCGCTATCGGCATGGCAATGACCTTGAGCATCAAATCGCGCAGGAATTCTCCGACGTCGTAAGCCAAGGGGCAACGGATCAAACCGTGAATTGGCGGCTCGCGTCAGCAACGCTTGACTTGCTTCAGGGACGGGAACCGGAATCCACAACAGAACAGTCGGAATCAAGTGATTCGGATACGATCGAAGATTGGGTCGCAAAGACGGCTCACGAGTGTGGGTCCGTCCTCAATGAAGCCATCGCCAAATTGATCGATTTACCTGATGCTCGTGTCGGCGGCGCGCACGAAGCTCACGACGCGATGTGCAACCGCGTCCGGTCACTCGTCGATCAACTACAGCAGGAGATGGACGCGAATGCCAGCCAGCAAACGATGACGGCGGAAACTCTCGATCAACTTCAGAAACGACCAAAAGACGTAGAAAAGGTACCCGCACTGTTGGCGACTTATGCCCAATTGCGCCTGCATAGCGTCGTCCTTGCATCCACGCGACGTCTCCTGGTTTTGATCGGGTCCGACATTGAATCCTCACTTATATGCATCGTTCGTGCTCGTCGCCAGTTGGAGGCCATCATCGATCAGGTGCGCGCCGAGCGCGGCGCGGCCGCCGTCGGTATCGGGTCAACTGACGATACCGGCGCAAGCATACCGCTGGGTCTCGACGCGTTGATGGCAAAAAACGTCGTCGTTCAGTTGACGTCGCTGCTGCCACGCGTTAATGAGCAACTTGAACGAGATTTCATCTCGCCAGCGGGCGGGTTACGAAATATTATGCTGGACGATGCATCACATTTGCGTCGTGGATTCGTCGGCGCGATTTCACAGGCAAGCCAAACAAACGTGACGCGTGTGATGTCAAACGTAAACATCGATCTGCTCGTTCGCGATTCACGAATGCAGCCAGCGGAACTTTCCGATTGGATGAGTAAGCAACTGAAATCCGCTTGTCCCAACGCCCTGGACCACGGTGGCACATCACGTTTGTTGTTAGCACTTCCCGAAGCGACGAAATCCAGCGCCTTACCCGCATTCATCCGGGAAAAGTTCGGCCAGGATCCAACGATGATTCCGGGCACGAAGGGGGACGTGGTGTTGGCGTATGAAGTTGCCAACGTTCCCCTGGCAAACATCGCCATTGGATTGCTCGAAGAACATCCCGATTGCGGTGAGTACGTATCGCGATTGCACACGCGGGTCGATGTCGAATGGTCCCGTCTGACCGATATTACGTAGGCAGGACTTGGCGCTTGTCCACTTGCGAATGTGAACGGTGTGAAGATACAACATGTCTTTACATCGTAACTTCAACAAATCGGATCGCTCGCAAAACGCATGAGATTCCGCACTCGCGCCATTCACGTTGGCAACCAGCGCGATCCGCAAACGGGCGCGGTGGTGCCGCCAATCCATCTAGCATCAACATTCGTCCAGCACAAGGCAGGTGACTGGCGTGAGTATGACTACTCACGCAGCGGCAACCCGACACGACGCAATACGGAGCAGACGCTCGCATCGCTCGAATCAGGTTCCCATTGCTTGGCTTTCTGCACTGGTATGGCTGCCACTCACGCAGTCACCATGCTCTTGTCAAGTGGTGATCACATCGTTGCGGGGGCCGACATTTATGGCGGCACCTATCGGCTACTGCACAAGATCGTCAACCGAACGGGTGTTTGTGTTACGCTCGCGAACACATCAAACGTCGAAAACCTGCGATCGGCGATTACGCCGAGAACGAAGCTCGTCTGGATTGAGTCGCCAGGGAATCCACTGCTGAGCATCACCGACATTGCGGCCTGTGCTGAAATTGCGCACGCGCACGGCGCGCGCCTCGCGGTCGATAACACATTCGCCACGCCTGTTTTCACGCGTCCACTGGAATTCGGCGCGGACATCGTAATGCACTCCGCGACAAAATATCTCGGTGGCCATAGTGATCTAATTGGCGGTGCGTTAGTCGTCGCCGACAAAGGCCTCTACGACGAACTGTACTTTATCCAAAACGCAACAGGTGCTGTGCAATCATCGCTCGATGCCTTTCTGTTATCACGGGGGCTGAAAACCCTTGACCTACGCGTCCGACAGCAGTCTGCTAACGCTGCCCATTTGGCGGCATACCTTTCACGACATCAGCGCGTAAGAAAAGTCCATTATCCCGGCTGCAGTGAACATCCCGGACATGCATTGGCGGCTCGTCAAATGGACGGCGGCTTTGGCGCGATGCTGAGTCTGGAGCTTGTTGGCGACATGAAATCAACAAAAAGAATGGTTGAGTCGACGCGACTATTTCAATTGGCGGTCAGCTTAGGGGCCGTCGAATCACTAATAGAACAACCGGCCGTTATGTCACATGCGAGTTACGATGAAGAAGATCGAGCCGCACATGGGATCACGGATACCCTTGTGCGGCTCTCGGTCGGACTCGAGGACGTCGAAGATCTGTGTGCTGATCTGGATCAATCACTCGAAAACGCTTGATCATCAGTCACGAAAACGAAGTTCTGTTTTGGGCGCGATCTGTTGGTCAAAACGAACGCGACGAACAACGCTGATGCTTTTCTTTTTCGTAGTCGGCACCGGCAACTCTTGGGACGCAATTTCCAGCCGAGATCGCGTCGTTGATCGAACTACTGGTTTGGCAACCTGTGGCGCCCTTCGTGCGGTCAAAGAAAAATCAGTAATTCGCCCCTGAGCTGCAACTACATTCGTCTCGCTATCACGCGTGACTGCTGCACAACCGGCCGATTCGACACCGCAGTCGGCTTCAAAACAACAGCCACTGCATGAACCGCAGCCACATCGAGAACCGAAAAGGATTTCTCCAAATCGAGAAATCAACCCACGAGACCGACACGGGCTGAGGACGTCTTGAAAACAGGTGGCCGCGCCGCCAGCACAACCACCACTGCATTCGTCGCACGCGATGTCCTCACAACCACAAGCAACTTCCAACGGGACAGAGAAAGCTTCATCAGAGCAAATCCCAACAGATTCGCAGCCGCAGTCACTTTCTAGCCGGCCTGACCTAAACCGCCCCAGCAATCCTTCGCGAAACAAGCCGCGATCATTGCAGCAGCCATCAAAACCACCGTCCGCGAAGCCCACATCGCTACAACCCACATCGCCACTGAAAACAGCGCAACCACCACTGTCACTGGCGCCGATAGCGTTACCGGCCAAGCTGCCAAACCGGCGCCGCTTACTGCAAAAACGACGCACGTCGCGGATCATTTCACCAAAGATCGTACGACAGCACGGGCCTCTACAGGCCCC
>CBDUAB010000022.1:0-12117 GCA_965365045.1 uncultured Planctomycetales bacterium | reverse complement strand
ACGCACCGTCGGTCGTGCGTCGATTGGTCAAGGAACATCCTTACCAGTTTAAATTCGTCGTGGAAAACGAGACGGACGTCGATGAAATTGAACGGTACTTGGACAAGCACACCGAGATCGATCGTCAACGCGTGATGCTGATGCCACAAGCGCGCGATGAGAATGAGCAAGATCAGATTGCCGCATGGCTTGTTTCTCTTTGCCGAGACAAAGGGCTGCAATATTGTTCGCGCAAGCAGCTCGAATGGTTTGGTTTGGTGCGTGGCACTTAAACGTGGAGAATCTGCTCGATCTGTTCCACAGCGGTCTGGAGCGAAAGGGCAGCCATTTGAAAGTTCGTGTGTGTGGACACGTCGGGTTGGATCTCGACGAACAGCTTCGTCGCTGTCTTGAGCCGGGAGAGCTTTTTGCGCGCCTGTTTTAGATATGCTTCTGGATCGTTGTCTTTGAGTGGGCCGCCCAAGGCAAGCATCACGTCGTAAAGCTGCCGATGCACCGAGCAAAGCTCGTCATCCTCTTCGGCCTCCTCACAGTGTTTGAGAAACGCGCGCACCATCCAGACATGGCTGAGCAAAGCGTCGATGTGGTGCATGAGTTCAACGGAGTTCATGCGTTGCGACACCCGTCAATCGATCAGTTCTCGGCAGGTGATTCGCTCTCCGTAACATCCGAAGTTGCTTGTTGTGGCTCCGGTGGAGAGTGACTTTTGACGGGCTTGGGTTTTCCCATGAGTACAAACGTGGCACCGACAACCACCATAATCAAACCCGCATAAAAAAAGGGACTAGCCGACTTCCAAGGAATCTTGGCCGCCCACATCGCAATGATCACGTTGACGATCGGAGCGCCACCAAAGACGAGTGGCATCACGTATATCGGGCTTCCTCCTGAAGTAAGAGCCAATATGATGCCGAGCGCGCCACAAGCGCCAGCCGCTCCTGCCATCATGCTCCACATTGTGCCGGAAAAAGTCCAGTCACCAGACAATTTGCCCGTCATCGACAGTACTACCACAGGAACGATGATTGCCACAATGAGGTATGCCGCTCCCACGCAGATGAGCGGTTTCAGCTTGTCATTGCCCAGACTCGCTTGTCCCTTGTGTAGGATCTCACCATACGCTCCCCAACAAAGGATCGTCAGCCCAATTCCTGGTAAAGCGAAAATGACGTCTTTCATGCTTTGATTCCTGTAGGTCGCGCCAGAGCTTATTCCTGAGCAGTGTAGCAGAAAGCGTCGTAGTTGCCACCGCAGGTCGTTAATGTCTAACCGTGCCCGCGCTGACGGATCATTCATCACGCAACGTAGGTATCAGAGGTGAACGCATTGTGGTTGCGACCGCCAGGCTGCTGGCGAGCAGTCCGACCATGGCGATCGCGAACAGAGAGACGAAAAGTGAATTCCAGGGAATCTTGGCACCGCCGGACAAGACATGTGGGATAACCGCCATTAACGCTGCGAGGACACCGATGCCCAATCCAACCATTAGCAAGAAGCAGTTTTCCGCCAGCACCATCAAACCGAGACGCCGTAACGTGAAACCCAATGATCGCAGCAGCGCGAGTTCACCACGGCGTTCGATGACGTTGCGGAACTGTACAATTGCCATGCCGAGCATTCCCAGTAGCAGCCCCAGCGCGCCGAGGCTTTGAAATGTCGAGAGGTACGTGTTTTGAACGGCCAACAGGTCCGTGAGCACAGCCGTAGTGGACTTCGCGTCCAAACCTTCATCGCGAAATGTTGTTTCTAATAACTCAACAACGTCGTTTTCGGAAACTCCAAGTGTGGTGACTAGGAACATCCGGTAACCGCTGATATCGGGAAAACGAGCGAGTAACTGTGACTCCGCAACCAAAAGGCTTCCTTGCAAAATGCTGTTGGAAAGCAAGCCGACGACGCGAAAGCGGACTGTGCCCACGCGATCGTATGTCAGTTCGAACTCCTGTCCCACACCACCGTAAAGTTGCAAACTATACATGGCGGTGTTCTTGTCCAGCACGACCGGGATGCTACCGTCGTCGCTTTTATCTTCGAGTAATCGCCAGGGATTCGCTTTCGTTTGTTTGGTCTCCGCGGCGCTAGCCGACCAGGCGAATCCTTCGTGGTCATCGAAGTATTCTGCCATCGCCGCGCTGACACCGAGGATGCGCGGTTGAGCAGGTCGGTAGAGGTTGCGGCAACTTGCATCATCACCCTCGTGCAAGCGTAACGGCAAGATCGTGGTCGCGGAGAGTTGCTCGGCGTCCGCCCCGAGCAACCGCCGGCGCGCGTCGGGATCTGTTAAATCAACCTGAATTGGCCGGCCGCTTTCCATGATCCAGTCAAATCCTCCGGTCCCTTCCTCGGACGGCGATAGACGAAAAGCGCTGATGGCGATGATCAAGAAACAGGCCGACGCCATCAAGCTGGTGGTCAAAGCGCTGCGCGTCGGGTGACGCGTAGCAGCGCGGGCTGCGAGGTGAACCAGATCCAGTTGCGTGCGAGATTCTCGATGTTGTCCAACATCCCGTAGCCATGATGCCGTGCCCAACAGCGCCGCGATCAGAACGAACGCGCCACACCCAAAGAACGCACCAGCTTGGGCTTCGCCGTGCAAACGGATGGCTGACAGCGCCGAGACAACGGCCAAAATGAGCAACAAGCCAACCAGCCAACGCCAATTACGTCGCTTTTGCAGGCGGGTTTCGCCAACTTGGCTGGCCCCAACTTGGCTGACCATTGTGCCGCCGAGCAGTTGTCTTGGTGACGTCTTTCGAAGTCGCCCCACTCCCAGCCAGATTACGAACATTCCCGAAAGCACACCGAGCACGAATCCGAGCGGTACTGACAGCCACCAGTTCACGTGCAAGTCCAAAAAAGGTGTCACGACGGCCGCGAGCCACCAAGTGCGCAGGCCCACTAGCATCAGCCACGCGAACAGAATTCCAAAAGCCGTGCCGATGGCTGCGCCCACGATCGCGACGCAAGTGGATTCGATTAGCATTGCGTTGCGCACCTGGGGCAAGCTCCAGCCGACGGCGCGCAATAAGCCGATCTCTCTCGCACGCAATTCCAGCCCGAGTCTAAAAAGTAGAGCGACCAGCATCAGCGCACTCGCGATCAGAAACATGCTGAAGCCGAGGAACAAGAACTGAAATGGCGTTGTTCCCGTGGCCGCGGCGAGTGCCTGATGCTTGACTGGCGTGAACGCAAACTGTTGATCGGCTCTACGAAGTTCTCGCGGGACTGCCTGTTGCAATGTCGCGGCTGTCACATCGGTGCTAGCGGGTATTCGAAACGAAGTCGTTTCACCAAAGCGGCTATTCCACAGTCGCCGGCCAGCGGCTAACGAAATAAACGCTTTGGGGGTTGCCCGGTAGTTTTGCCAATACGTGTCGTCCTGGTCACGAACACGGCGTTGGTCGAAAGGGAAGGGCGGATCCCAATTGGCAATCGAGTCTTCGTCGGTTACGCCTGCCACGCTCGGCGTCAGCTCGGGATCGTTCGCTGCCATTGGCTTGCTGTCGAAAACGGCCGGGCGACTTCGTCGATAGCCTTGCGCCGGTTCCGTCAGGGGAACAATTGCTTTGACGCGAAACTCTGCTTGTCGTTCTTGTGGTTGGTCGTGGGTCGTTTCGGGTTCAAAGAAAAGCACGCGAACCGTATCGCCTAGATTGGCGCCAAGGTCGTCCGCTGCCCAGGAATTGAGCACAATTTCGTCGTCGGTCAGCGTGGGTGATGGTACGGCCGCGGCAGTGTCCAGCAGCTCCTTCATGGTGTCGGCGTCTACTGCCGCGATTGTCGAATAGGGGATTCCCTCGCCCGTGTTTTTTTCGATCGAATTTGCCAGATAGGTGAAGATCTCGCGCCGGTTGCCAGGCTCGATCGCGGCGCGCATCACGTCGGCCGTGGGACCGTCCCAGACGAGACGATCTTGAGTGAATTGGTAAAAATCCGCCACGACGATTGGTTCAGCGTCCGGTGGCAGAGTACTGGGTGACTGGGGATTGTAGGTGCGCTGCACGTGCTGAAGTGTAATGCCAAAATCGTCGATTTCGACGGGCAACATTTTACGCAATTGTGACGGTGTTTCCGCGGCGAGCGCCACTCGCTCGCTTTTTGCCGTGACGAGTAACGCGTTCACTTTGCCCGTCTGGCCAAGTGCCTGCTCGATGGTTGCGAGATTGACGAAAGCATTTTTTGGCTGCTGCTGACTTGAACGCAGACGAAAGCGTCCCAAGCCAACGGCTGGCAGGATTTCGATCACCGTCAGATCCGCCACATTGCGAACGCGGTTGTTCTTATTCCCCAAAGGACTATCCGCAGGCACCTGGTCGGCGCTTGGCAAGCGAATTACGACGCGCCCGCCGACAACAGCGCCAATCTCACGGGCCAGCGGTTCATTAAGGATGATTTCATTCAGGTCGGGCAGTTTTTCCGGCCTCGGATCGTCGCCCATTTCCCAGAACCGTGAATCCGCACCTACCAGCAATACATCCGCCGCGCGCTGCCTCTTTGCAAATTCACTCGTTGCGGCATTCATTTGCTCGACGGTGACATGGGCCAGCAAGCTGACTGGTGCAACAGCGCTGAACTCCCTCTCAAAATCAGAATCTTGCTGGAGTTGATCGGCAAGCACGGCACGGAAGTAGCGATCGCCGACCAGCACGAAATCGACATCCTGCAGGCGATCCAAGGCGAGATGCCGCAAGCTTCCTCGCACCGAATCACCGACGACCAATGCGCCAGTCAACACCGCGGACGCAATGGCGACACCAAACAGGACCGCCAGATGGAGACGCCAGTGGTGTTGCCAACTGCGAAAGATTAAACGCCAAGTGGACATGTGTTTGTGTAACTACTTTTCTTCCAGCTCACCGTCATTCAATTCAAATCGACGCTGGCAGAATTTCGCAAGTTCCTCGCTGTGGGTCACGACGATCAGCATCGTTTTGTGCTCCTCATCGTTGACAAGTTCGCTCATTAGCTCGCCCATCGCCAACGCATTTGTGCGATCAAGGTTTCCCGTGGGTTCGTCCGCCAACAGCAAGCGTGGCCGCCCGTGCAACGCCCGCGCAAGCGCTGCCCGTTGACGTTCACCGCCCGACAGTTCGGCGGGTCGATGGTCCCTGCGTTCGGCAAGGCCAACTTGGTCAAGCAATCGCTCCGCCCGTTCGTTGTCTTCATTAGTTGTCCGGCGTTGCGCGACGCGAGGAACGAGGACGTTTTCCAGTACGGTGAGCTGTGGCAGCAGATGGTGTTCCTGGAAAACAAATCCGATCTGCCGATTTCGGAAAGCAGCCAGCTCTGTTTCGTTCAGCTCGAACGGCTGTTTGCCGTCAAGGGTTACCGTGCCGGACGTAGGTGTTTCGAGAGTACCAACGATGTATAGCAGCGTGCTCTTGCCGGATCCACTTGGGCCGAGCACAACCATACTTTGGCCGGTTGACAGATCGAAGCTGACGTTACGAAGCACTCGTAGAGGTTCAGCCCGTGTTGGGTACTCCTTCGTGATGCTGTCAACAATCAAATCTGCCATATCACGTCTACATCGTCAGCGCCAACGCTCCCAATCCGTAGAAGGTGTATTCTACGTCATGCGCCGTGTCCCAGGCAGCACCATGAAATCCGCCCTCGGGCTGCTCCAGGGATTCGGCAAAGCGTCGAGCGGCTTGCATATCAATCTCGTCCGCCGCACCAAGGTCGTGCAGACTGAGTATTCCCGTGAAAGTGCTCAGCAGGTCGGCGATGGGAATGCGCGTATTGGCCCGCAGTCCACCTTCGTCCGTCTGCATATCGGCGAGAAAGTCGACGCAGCCATCGGTTAGATCACTGTCGAACGCCCCGAGGATTTGCAGCGCGCCGATTGCCGCCGCAGTCGGATTCGTGCCTGCACGTTTGCTCACTGAGATTTCGCGAAATCCGCCGCCTTCGCAGCTTTGCGACTTCAGAAAGCCGACAATTGCCTTGGGATCAGGGATCGGTGAGTCAATTAATTCGAGGCACAACATGACCAGAAAAGTGTGATACGTGCTACTTGCCCGGCCTTCGGCACCTTTGGCATAACCACCGTCCGGACGCCGTAGTTCGCCCAGTGCTTTGGCAACCGCTTCGCGCCAATTGCCGGGAGCGTCGGCAAAGATGTCAACATCCGCCACAAGCTTTAGCAGCGCCGCGCTGTAGACCAACGAAAGGAAGTCGACAATCGACTCACGGCCAGTCAGACGGCCTCGCAGGAATTGACCCGCACGCCGAGCGCATGCCTCGTCCAACTCGCCCAACATGGCCAGGTTACGCAAGCCAAAGCTGGTGTAGTACAGATCGCTGCCTCCTTCGCGTCCCGCGAAACCACCATCGTCGCCCTGCGCCGATCGTAAGTACATCGCATGTCTTTCGCGCGTCACGGTGGGCAACCGTGCGATCGCGTCGGCCAACCGGAATGTCAATGTTTGCAGATAACTGGCCATCTATGGAATCATAGTGGCCAGCTTTTCGGCCATCTCACTTGGGATCGTAATCGATTTCGGTTTTTCGTCCGACGCAACTCGGCAGCAAGCAGCAACCGTATAACCCTCGGCGATAAGGGTCTCGCCGTGCAAGAAGCGGATTCCATACTTCACCGACTTCTCACCAAGTTCCTCGACACAGACGAGGACATCGAGTTCTTCGTCGAAACGAATCGGGGCGCGAAAATCACAATGTGCCGACACACGCGGCCAACTAATCGTGCCGCCGGGATCCGCCGTCATGACTTTGATACCCAGTTGCCGCAACATTGCATGCTCAGCTTCTTCCATGTACCCAAAAAACGCTGTGAAGTGTGCGATGCCAGCTGCATCGGTTTCACGAAATTCGACGCGTTTAATGATCTGAAAGGGAGCGCTCATGCGTGCGATCCTGAAAATGTTGTGGTCATTTGCACAACCAAAAAATAAGCCCACCACGGTTAGCCGCGGTAGGCTATACAACAATCCGTTTGAAAACTGGTTTTCCCGTCCGTGACCAGGTACTGATCGATTGAGCTGCTTAACTGCCGACGTACGGCAACAAGGCCATAAAGCGAGCACGTTTGATGGCTTTGGTAACAGCGTGCTGGCTGGAAGCATTACAACCCGACTTGCGACGCCCCACGATGCGGCCGTGTCGATTGACCAATTTCTTGAGCAGCTCGATATCCTTGTAGTCGACGTACATTGGCCTTGGTCGTACGCCATCAACAAAAATCGGATCCTTTTTACTTGATCGAGCCCGCGTTCGATTTTTTTTTCGGGGCCGGGACGGCCCTTCGCGTCGTTTGAATGCCATCGTTAGTTTGGTTCTTCTACAATGAGTAGATCAATATGGGTGGCAGGCTACCCACGGGCCACCACCGGGAGGGCCGAATCCCAAATTTTAACGAATCCGCGTCCGGCCGCAAGTCCGAGCTGGTCGACATTGGTCAGCTTTTCCACGTTGAAATTGATCAGCGACGATGCCGTGAGCCGTTTCAGACGCTTGTGGGGTAGAGTGGGTGAATGGCCGATTCCTTTTTGAACAGGAGGGAACGGAGGTAACAGAGCGAATGCTTCTCCGTTTCCTCTGTTTTCTCCTGTTAAAATACCGCTTTCAATCACCACACGGATCGGGTCATGCAACCAAGATTGGCGTAAGCCTCGAAAAAGCCTTTGCGAGTGAATCATGAGCAAATCTCGGCAAGATGCCACCGTCAAAACGCGACTAGGCCTCGATAAGCTGTTTGAGGGTTTCCAACCGGATACGGCTGACAAGGCACCGGTCGAGACTCAAAAAGCCGTGTTTTTGGCCCGCGTTCTCCAGCAGCGCGCCAGTCATCTACAAACGCCACAGGAACGACGACAACAAGCCGAGCTGGATCGAATGATGCAGAATCCGGGCGACAAAGTAACACTGCTGCAATTGACCGATCAGGCTTTCCGCTCCAACCGACCTCGTCGCGCCGTCGATCAGCTGGTCCACATTCTCGATGTGCAGGGCGTGCCTCGTTTTTTCACCCCTGTGGACCGCATATTGCTCAAAGGGTTTCAGTCCTTTGGCAGTTATCTGCCGGGCGTTACGGTGCCGTTTGTCAAAGACCGGATGCAGCAGGAAACCGCCAATGTCATTCTGCCTGCGGAAAGAGACCTGTTGACCGAGCACTTGAAGAATCGCCGCGCGGAAGGCGTGCGTATGAACGTCAATTTTTTGGGCGAAGCGCTGCTCGGTGAAACCGAAGCGCAGAATCGACTGCGAGGTTATTTGCAGGCGCTCCAGTTGCCTGAAATCGAGGTCATCTCGGTCAAGATTTCGACGATCTATTCACAGATTTCGTCGCTTGCCCGTGAGCACACACTAAACAAACTGTGCGATCGCCTGGAGTTATTGTTTCGCGCTGCCGCCAAGTCAACCTTTACACGCGGTGACGGAACCGTTGTGCCAAAATTCGTTTATCTCGACATGGAAGAGTACCGCGACATGTGGCTCACCACCGAAGCTTTCATGCGCACTTTGGATCGAGATCGTTTGCAGCAGGCAACCGGTGGATTGGCTCTGCAGTCGTATATTCCCGATTCATTCCTTTTCCAGCAGAGGCTCACCGAATGGGCTCGACAACGTGTGTCCAGCGGAGGTGCGCCGATCACGATTCGAATTGTCAAAGGCGCCAATATGGAGATGGAGCGATTTGATGCATCCTTACATGGTTGGCCCCAAGCAACCTTCAAGTCCAAGAGTCAGACGGACGCTAATTATAAACGCATGTTGCGCTTTGGTATGCAGTTCGAGAACCTCAAGGCCGTGCGTCTGGGGATCGCTACGCACAATTTATTCGATTTAGCGTACTCCCTTGTTTTGGCAACCGAAGATGCCTTCGATTATCTGCAATTCGAGATGCTGGAAGGAATGGCCAACCACCAGCGTCGTGCGCTACTGGAAACGACGGAAAATGTTTTGCTTTACGCCCCGGCTTGTCACCAGGATGACTTCATTCACGCTATCGGTTATTTGGTTCGGCGGCTCGACGAGAATACCGGACCGAACAATTTCCTCAAACATGCGTTCAGTCTGCGTGTCGATAGTCCGGATTGGAAACGCCTTGAGGAACAGTTTCGCACGGCGTTCACGCTGATCGACGACCTGCCAGGCCAGCCCCGTCGCCAGCAGGATCGACGTCAACCTCCGCAGCCGATCATGTCAGCGGATCTGCCTTGGCAGCAGCTGGTCAACGAACCGCCCATTGATTTTGCTTTGACGGCCAATGCGCAATGGGCGAAGTCGATCGTCGACGATTGGCGAGACCGTTGTGGCGAACGGGCCGCGCGGGTGCCGTTGATTTGTGACGGGCAAACGATTGACGACGGGCACACAGTATCCGAGAGTTACGATCCGTCACATCCAGATACCGTTGTGGCCAGGTATTTCGTCGCCACGGAAGACAACGTGGAAGCGGCTGTGGCTTGCGCGGTGCGTGACGATGGCGGTTGGCGTTGCCGCACGTACAAAGAACGGCATGACGTGCTTTCGCGCGTGGCACAGGAGATTCGCGTTGCCCGTGCCGAGCTGATGGGCGCGGCGCTGGCCGAAGGCGGCAAGGTCTTGACGGAATCGGATCCCGAAGTATGTGAAGCGATTGATTTTGTCGAGTTTTATTCGCGCGCAGCGCAGGACTTTGCCAAGTTGCCAGGAGTAACGGCCTCGGGCCGCGGCGTTGTGGCCGTTGTTTCGCCCTGGAACTTTCCGATCGCCATTCCTTGTGGCGGGATTGCAGCCGCGCTGTCGGCCGGCAACACGGTGATTCTCAAGCCCGCGTCGGACACGGTCCTGGTAGCCTATCTACTTTGCGAGTGCTTCTGGCGCGCCGGCGTATCCAAAAGCACGCTCCAGTTCTTGCCAGGTCCCGGCGGTTCGGTCGGGCAGACCTTGGTTTCGCATCACGATGTGGATACGGTCATCCTGACTGGCGGGACGGAAACGGCGCTGGCGATGTTGCGGGAAAAGCCTGACATGCGTTTGCTTGCGGAAACTGGCGGCAAAAACGTGACGATTGTGACCAGCATGGCCGACCGAGATCAGGCCATCAAGAACGTGCTTTATTCCGCCTTTGGTCATGCGGGGCAAAAGTGCTCAGCGACGTCCCTGTTGATCCTTGAAGACGAAGTGTTTCACGATACGAGCTTCAAACAGACACTCTGCGATGCGGTCGAAAGCTTGGCGGTTGGCTCGGCCTGGGAGCTTGAGACGCGTATCGGTCCGTTAATCCGACCGCCACGCGGCGTGTTGGAAACGGCGCTCAAGGAACTCGAGCCGGGTGAATCTTGGGCTGTCTTGCCTGAACCGGGCGAAGGCAACCCTCACCTGTTTTCTCCTGGCGTTAAATGGAATGTTCAGCCAGGCAGCTTCACACACATGACCGAATTCTTTGGCCCAGTGCTCGGTGTCATGCGCGCCCGTGACATCTATCACGCCATCGAACTTGTCAATCAAACGGGCTTTGGCTTAACGTCTGGACTCGAGAGCCTCGACGAGCGTGAACAAGAGGTTTGGCTTGAAGGAGTTCGCGCCGGCAACCTGTATGTCAACCGAGGCACGACCGGCGCCATTGTTTTGCGGCAGCCGTTCGGAGGCATGGGTAAGTCGGCGTTTGGGCCGGGTATCAAAGCGGGCGGTCCAAATTACGTCGTTCCGTTGATGCGATTTGTCGAAGTGGATTGGACTCACGAATCGGATCAGGTCGCCGATCCGTCGTTGGCCGCCTTCTTGGATACACTGATGGAAAAAGCGGTCGGTGACGAGGCGCGGTTTCCAATCGCGGACATCGACCGCCTGGTTTTTGCTGCAGCCAGTTATGACCATACTCTGCGCGAGGAGTTCAGTGAGGAACACGACCATTTTCGCTTGATTGGACAAGACAACATTCGCAAGTACTTACCCGTGCGTGAGCTGCGGATCCGCGTCAGTCCGCAAGACACGTGCTACGAGATTCTGGCACGCGTGTGTGCGGCCAAGTGTGTTGGCTGCCGCACGACTGCGAGTTTCCCTTCGGGTTACGACGAGCAGTTCATCGCAGAGCTGGACGACATCACGTACGATTGGGCCGGAGCTTTGGAATTGGTCGAAGAGTCAGACCAAGAACTTGCCGCGGCAATACGCGACGGGCACACACATTGCGTCCGTTATACGTCCCGCGATCGCGTGCCGTCGATCGTGCGAACCGCGGCGGCCGTCACCGGCGTTTACATCGTGGACGAACCGGTTCTGGCAAACGGCCGGATCGAGTTGTTGTGGTACGTCGAAGAGCAGAGCATTAGCAATAACTATCACCGCTATGGAAACCTCGGCGCGCGGACGACCGAGCCGCGTAGTGAAACGATATAACTCAAACTGAAAATGACAGCTCATGAATCCCACGGGCTTGCCCGTGGGGTTGTTCGGTTTAGCGCGCAAACTCTGTCTTGCACCCCCGTTTACCGCATGTCAGCCGATCTCTATTACTTCCGACGATTCGTTTAGCTAAAATAGAAGTGAAGGGACGACACGGAAGGCGATCCTTGACTTTTCGGCAACCGATGGCCAAACATCCGAACAAACACATACGTGAAGCAGTCATGAAATATGAGTTCTCATTGATCCTGACCGCCGACGTTACGGATGAAGAAGCTGACAAGCTGTACGAAGCCGGATGCGACGACGGGAGTATCTTGAGCCGGGACGGCGTGACGACGGTGCAGTTCGATCGGCACGCGGGAACGCTGGATGAAGCGCTCGCCTCGGCGATTTGTGATGTTGAGAGCGTTGGGTTCGACGTGGCTCGTGTCGAGATTGATCGTCACGAGGTCCCTCAAACGAACTTAAAGATAAGGAGTTGCGCATCACCCCATCTTCGTTTGACGTAGCACGACCCGTTAGTCGGACTTCCATTCACTGAGCACCTCGATGCGTCGCGTTACAATCGAGTCGGCCAGCGACCGCCCCACCGTCTTTTCAGTCCCAAGTACATGCGTCGGCACTAACCGTCGCCGTGGATCAAAAGATGATCCAAGAAAGTCCACTTTTGGTCATGGAGAGACACCGATTGGCGACTATCAAACGCGCCCATAGTCCGGCCTATTCGGAAGGTTTTCCTCACACGATTGCCGGTATTCTTCC
>CBDUAB010000021.1:0-12210 GCA_965365045.1 uncultured Planctomycetales bacterium | reverse complement strand
CCTGGCTAGGGTTGAGTGGGAGCAGTCCAGCGCCATTTCAGAGGCCGCAGGCGATGCTGTGACGTCCAAATTGGGAGTACCTCGCGAGGCCCAAGACGTTACGATTGACCTAAACGCGGGCATCATTCAATACCGGATGCCTGGCGTGCGGATTGATTCCGATGCGGCCTTTACCGAGGTCGTCAAACTCGTTGTCCATCCTGGGTTCGGCATCATGGGGTTGATCGCGGCTGGTTTGATCGGCGCGATTCTCAGTTCTATTGATTCGATGATGAACTCCTCCGCCACCATCGTGACGTTTGACGTCTACCGTCGCTTCATCCAACCGGACGCCAGCGATGAGCGGCTGATCTGGGTGGGGCGACTTTCGATCGTTTGCTTCGTAACGCTTGCAGCGCTGGTTGCCATTTTCGTGCTGAATCCCAATTCAACTGAACATTTTTTCCTGCAAATTGTTGATCAACAGAGTTATCTTGTGCCGGGCTTGGTTGTCGCATTTTTCCTGGGAATGTTTTGGCCACGGGCTACGGCTACAAGCGCTTTCGTAACAATGCTGGTCGGTCCGTTGTTCGCAATTCTGCTGAATTCGCTTTACAACAATGCCGTTGAAAACTACCTTCAGCCCGATCAAACGTTGGCAGCGAATGCACCCGCCATCTTTACGACTTTTGGCTCTCAGCTAAACACGTTCCATCGCGTGTCAGTCAACGTCGTGTTTTGCGTCATCGTGCAGATAACGGTGAGCTTGTTCACGACGCAGTCAGAAAAAAAGAGCCATCTTACGTGGACCGAATTAGGTGGGCATGATCCGCGCGCCTTGCAACATTTCGCTGGCCGGCTATTGGCATCGCTCGCCTGGTTTGGTGTGCTGGCGGGGGCAATGACTTACATCGGATTCCCATCAATCTACGCGGCAGTGCTGGCAGCCGTATGGACAATCGGACTAGGAGCGTACTATGCAGTCGAGGCGTCAAAGGCCGAGACCGCAACCGGTGAGCAACCGGCCGTCACGCATATGCAAATCCTTTGGCAAGATCGTTTCTGGGCCGGTATTCTCTGTGGCGTCGCTGTGTTCATGATGTTTTACTTTTAGCAACGAAGTGACTTTGCCTCTCGTTTTGTGGGTACCCATTCCTTTTGATGTTTCATCAAGAAAAAGGACAAATAGATTGGGAGCTTCTTTAGCACGTACGCCGGCACCATGACCAAGGCTGTCCATGGAATGACATGTCGGCAGAATACGGCCCATCCGGTCAGAATTGCCGCGAGCATTGCCAGGCCACCACCGGCGAGCATGCCGGCCGGCAAACCGGAAGCTCCCACAAACCATAGAAGGGTCACCGTAATCGTGGCAGCCGTCCATATCATTGCCAACAACGATAACGGCGGGACACTAAGATCAAGGCCGATGCCCAGGAGACGCAGCTTTCGTTGGTATGCCGAGTGAACGAGTACGCGAGGGATCTGCGTAATGGCTGTCCGCAGCGATCCGTGTTCCCACCGACGGCGCTGACTCACGAAGGCATCATTCTGACTCGGTAACCCGCTCGTCACTTTCACAGTCGGGCAGAAAACAGGGAAATGGCCCGAGATCGCGAGATCAATACCGAGCTGCAGATCCTCCGTCAATTTGCTGCTTGCCAATGGAGCCTGGCAGATGACTGACCAAGGAAACGCCATGCCGGTGCCCATCAAATGGCATGAAAGTTTCAAGTAAGACAAACCCAATGGCCGAATGAGATTCCTGAACCGCATGGCGAGTGCCGAAACTATCTGCTTGGGGCCAGCAGTGGGATCGGGGTCACAGAGATTCAACGATTGCACCGGACGCCCCATGCGATGGGCCATTCGGGAAATCGTGTCGATAGTGTCAGGCTCGACGAAGCAATCCGCATCAATGACGACGACAACATCGGGCGGATCCTGTTCCAAATATCGCACGCCGAACTCGAGTGCGTACGCTTTACCGCGCCGTTCGGTGTCGTTTCGTTCAATTACTGTTGTTCCAGCTTGTTGCGCGATTTGGACCGTCTCGTCATCGCAGTTGTCGGCGACGACGACAACCCGATCGTTATCGCTCAACGTAGGTAGAAGGGTCCGCAAGGTCTGTTCGATTACGAATTGCTCGTTGTGAGCTGGAATGAGCACGGCCACTTTGGGACGCGGTCCCTTTTCCGTGGTTCGCTTCGATCGCTGAGGCAGCACTGCCAGAAAGCACTCCAGGCTGAACACGCAGATGGGAATGAGCAATGTGGCACTAATGCAAATTAATAAGACGTTAAGTATCTCGAGCACGCTCCGCCTCCGTTTACAAAATGCCGCAATCCTCAACGATCAGCAGCGTCTACCGGAATGCCAACCATTGGCGCATGGAACGCGTCGCCCGCAATGGCAACTCGACCTGAGCACGCAGAGGCGACGTTTTCACCCACTTGCACGTGCGACGCCAGTTTTGTCGGATGGCTTTCGATATTGGCCGACATTCAACTGATCCTTCGGCCACCTGGATTGCGCCGGTCATAAAGCACCGTTTGAATTGCTCCGATCCCCGGCCCAAGTCGATGCGATGGATGCCAACTGTCTCAGCAACGCGCGCCAGTTCCAACATCAGGATTGCCCCTGGCGAAAACTGCAAGAACTTACGGTCGTATGTTGGAAACCAATAGTGCAGGACGTTGCCGCTGCGCATGCCAAAATGGGCCGCGGCGAGTTCATCGCCTACGTACAATGCAGACAGTACGCCGGAAAAATCCTCCGTCTGTTCGGCTCTGATCCGCTCGAGGAATTTGACGATCCACGGAATTCGAAAGATATCCAACAGATCGGTTCTTTGGTATTGCCGTGACTTCAATTTCATCAATGTCTGAAAGACGGTATTGTCGGAAGTGTTGAATTCCAACCGCAGCGGGCCGATTTCTCGCGCGATCTTGCGCGATTTACGCAGCGTGTTTTTTATGTGATTCGAATTTGTCTTGCGAACTCCCGCCACGTAAGCTTCAAAACCGTTGGATAAATCTAAAAAGGGTGACTCGTCGGTGAGCCACTGGTGCGGGCTGAATGCTTGTTGCGACGCGATCAAATGGTCAAAGTCCCAGGCGGAAAGCCGACAGCCCCGCATCAGCTCGTCGACACTCCACACAAGGCCTTTACGTACAATGACACCTTGAAAATCAGAAAGTCTACCGCCCACCGGCTTGCCAACATTGAATCGATTACGCTGAAACGGAAAGAAGCCAACGATCTCGCCGCCTTCGTACAGCACGGCGACTTCCACGTCGTTGCGAACACTGGCGGCCGTCAAAGTAAACTCGGGTCGAAAATAAGGGCTGTCGACGGCCTTATCTGCGCGTTGCAGTTGACTCCAGATCGACACCTGTTCGGCCGTGAGCTCCGCTGGGTGGACAAGCTTGACATCCATTTAGTGATTTCCTTTCGGCTATAAACTTCCCAGAAAATGTCGTTTGAACGGGAAATGACGGAACCGTTCGCCGGCCAACAACTTCGGTGTCAGCCACTTTGGTGCGAGCAACGGTAGGGCTTCACGCGTATATCCGACGGTGATCGCCAGGCGGCAACGCGCCGAGAGTTTGGCCTCGTCACCCTTGATCGCCCACGCCCAAAACAAAAACTGAGGTGTGGTCCAGACCGTGGCTCGCACAATTCTGGCGGCGAGAATTAGCGGAAACAAAAGACGGCCCCAGTCCTGTCGTTCGATTTCAGGCAGGCCCTTGACCATTTGGCGTGATATGGAAATCAGGTATTCATCGGTCAAGCGTTCCATCGGAATGACATGGTGAACGACGGCTTCAGGGGTATACCAAGCTTCGATGTCCGCCGTATGAATTCGTACAAAAAGTTCCGTATCTTCTCCTCCCTGATTCAACGATTCATCAAATAAGCCGACCTCATCGAACACACTGTTATGGAGAAGCAGATTTCCCGTACCCGCCGTGACTTTTAGGTCATACCGTTGCGCGACGGCCATATTAACGGACTCTCCAAGTAGCATTCGGCACACGGGCGTCAGCTTACGGTCCACGCCGGCCGGCAAACTCAAGCGAACCGCGCCGCCGACGCAACGTACGTCCATTGCATCCGCCATGCCTTTCAGTTCCGCGAGCCACGCAGGATCGGCCAATTGGTCATCGTCAAAGAACGCGATCCACTGTCCACGTGCTTCGCGGACGCCGCGATTACGAGCAAAGGCGACACCCCGCTTGTTCTCGATCACCCCTCGAATCGGTACGCTGTAATGTTCCGCGGCGATGGCAATAACGTTACTTGTCTCGTCCTTCGACATGTTGTCAACAACAACAACTTCATACGTAAATTCACCGTTCGTTTCTAATTGTGCAAGGCTCGCCAAAGCGTCCCGCAGCATATCCGCCCTGTTATACGTGCAAACGACAATGCTCACGTCGGGATCGGTCATAGTCTGGGCTTCCACTAGTTTTGGTGTCATGGTGTTCAGGCTCCGACAAAGTACCGCTGTTGGCTGAACTTGATGTCTTTCGTCCGCGAACATACGCCATCGGCGTTTTCCGCGCCATAGAACGCCAAGCGTGCCAATCCACACCCTGCCAAAAAGGGTACAAACATCGGCATGACCATTCCGGATTCAGTCAAGGAGTTGATCAAGGCGAATACAAACAACGCGAACAAGAAGTCGTAACCAGTTTCCCTGGTTGTCAGGTAGCGCTGCCTGGCGCGCCATGTCGCGATCAAAACGCCGGAAAGAAGCGCGATTGCACCGACCATGCCAACATTCAGCATGGCCTCGAAATATGCCGAGTGCGCTTCGTGGATTCCCCATTGCATCGTGGACGAAACGTCATCAACGTGGTCGGCTGTCCAAAACGATTCGTAGCCGTATCCACGTAATGGACGTTCGCTGATGTATGTGCTCAACTCGGTCCAGAGCGGCACGCGGCCGGTAAGTGACGCGCTCTTTTCTGATCGGCCCAACAACATCACATGGGTCAAATTGTCTGAGATTCCGGTTTCGAGCAGTGAAATAGCCAAAACGGCGGTAGCAACAGTCGCAACAACACCCACCCCGGTGAGGAGATGCGCGCGCGCTGACGCTCTTAGCGACCACAGCATAAATAGTCCAACTAATGCCCCGCCGCAGGATGTACGCGACTTCGTGAGGATCAGAAAACCAAACCCTAAACAGAAAAGGCAAAATAGCGGCAGCTTCTTGCGCTGGGCGTCGCGAAGGAGGCTATACGATGAGAAACATAGCACCACAAGGTTCATGCCCTGCGTGTTGGGATGCACTGTCCCCGCAAAACGGTAGTCGCCCGCCCATGGGCGAAACGTGCCCAGGATGATCTCCGTCCCGATACCAATCGCCAAGAATGTCGTCGAGATGACCAACGACAGTTTTGCTAGTTCTCGCACGGATAGCTGTCGGCTAACACCCAGTACACCAACGAAGCAGCATCCCAACACAACAAAACGTCGCACGGACATCGCCGGATCGATCGACCACAAAATGCTTGTGGCACACCAAACCACACAGAACATGATCAGCAACCCCAACCCGTTGGCAAAGCGAAACTGCTGGGTTGACGGGCGCCAAAAACAAAAAACACCCAATATCAAAAGCGCCACAAATGCCAAACGTCGCGACGTATTTCCGCCAGACGTTAAATCGACAAGCTCACTGGCGGATGGTGAAAAGGACTCGGTCAATGACACGCGAAAATCATGTTCAGTTACGAAGAAGCAAACACCCAGCACGACCACGGCCAACCAAAAGTGGCAGCTACTTGCAGTCTCCGGAACGGCATCGTCCTGTGGTAATCGGATCATCGCGTATTCAAATCACGCAGGCTGAGGACTTGGAGAGGCGCTAGTCATCAGGCGAGTAAGCGCAAGGAATCGAACGAACATACCGGTCGTTGTACCGGCAAGTGTCGCTAGCGCGGCACCCAATACACCTATCGACGGCACGAGAAAAGCAGCCGCGGCGACCGTGGCCAGCAACGTACATAGATCGGCTCTAAAATTCGCCGATGGTCGTTCCATGGCCCACAGCCCATTACCTATCGTGATGCTCATGCTGTTGGCCAACATACTGAGCGCGAGAATCGCTATTATCGAGCCGATGCCGGCGTATTTGTCGCCGTAGAAGAAGACGGCGAGATGATCGCCGGCAACGAATGTCAGGAAACAGAATCCACCCAGCGGCGCCGCAAAAAGGATCGCCGTTTTCATCAGCACCTTGCGCAGTTCGTTCACACCTCCGGCGGCGAACGCTTTAGCTGCCTTGGGGGTCAAGAAATTGCTCAGGCCCATCACAAACATGTTGGCCAGTCCAACGAGCGAGCAGCACGCGGCGAATGTGCCCGTCGCCGTCTTGTCATACATAAGCGTCAAGATCCACGGCATAATGTAGGGTGCAGTGCAGCCGATAAGCTGAGTTGCCAAGGCCCATTTGGCAAACGACCAGTTGTGACGCCAATCAGCCGTGCAACGGGAACGCTCGATTCGCAGTACGGGTTTCTTGCCCAGAAACCATGCGGCAGACGCCACAGCACACGCCGCTCCCATCACAACGTATGCCGTGGAGACGCTCAGTAACTGGAGGTGCCCCAACAGCAACAGGCTGCTCAACTGGACAACTGAAACCGTAATATCGATCGCGATCGCGGCGGACATTTCCAGCCGGGCGAACAACAACTGACGGATGTATTCTCGCAGCAGCAGAAACGGGCCGGCACCTAGTAAAACCCAAACAATTGGTGTCAAGGCTGCCGCACCGACTCCCGTTGAAAAAAGTCCAAACAACGGCAGTAGGCAGAAGACAGCTAGAGCGGACAGCAACAGATGATGCACAAGTGTGCTGCCAGTGTACGTAGCCAAAGCGTCACCTTTACGACGGTGACAATAGACGGCGTACGGCGCCGACACGAGCTGTTCTTGAATTCCTCGCACGAATAAGACAACGCTCAGCGCCAAGTAATAACTGCCGAGCTGCTGCTTGGAACACATGCGGCCGATGATGACACTTGTGGCAAAGCTGGTACCGCTAACGATTCCTTGGTCAAAGATAGAAACTACGCCCTTGCCAACAACAGGATCGGTGATCGCTCTCATGGTCGCGCGCGGAAATTGCAGCGCGCGCCATAGAATGGTGCGAGGCCCGTCTGAGATGTTAGTCGGCAATATGTACATAGGTGTCGTCGCTAAATGACCGTTCACGATTATGGAACTCGTGCTCGCGTCGTTTGCGTTGGCCACCACTGGAGCTCGTCTCCGTGGGGCAATGATCATAACCAGAACAAATATGTAAACGGAAAAACGTCCGCCACCGCCCGAGCTTGTCTCGGTGGAGCGGTGCTCAGGTTAGGAGCTGTAATGGTGGTGAGCATCGCTCCACCGAGGCAAGCTCGGGTGGTGGCGAGCGATATTCGTATTGCTTTCTGGTTGCGATCATCGCCCCACGGAGACAAGCTCCTGTGGTGGCGGATCCGATCCAGAATCGAAACTAACACGGTATTAACGACGCTATCACGAACCTCTGCCCAACTAATGTCTAAATACGTTTTACTTAGCGAAACAATGACTGGATGTCTGCGATGGCCGCACGGTTTGCCAGACATCGCGTAGCAGGCTGTACCACCCATCCAGCTTGGTTGCCAACGTCGCCCCATTGTCGGACTCGCCGACGGTAAATCGACCCCAATCGAATGGATCGCTTCGTGACCGGACGAGGTCCTCTTCTGTGGTTAGGCTGCAGAGCACACCAGCTTGTTTTGCCGCGCCAGCCAAGACTGGACCGCTAAAGCCGAACCGCTTGGTGCCGTAAGGAAACGCGAACGTCGCGTCCTTTATTCCAAAATGAAAGCGAAGGAAATCGACCGACGTTCTTAACTCTTCATACAGCACCTCGGGGTGGTATCGAAAATCCCCGTGCGTATGCGAATGCGTACCGAAATCAATGAGTCCGTCGGCGGCCATTTCGGCACATTGGGCCGTTGTTAGAGGCCTCCAAGATGATTCAGGTACACGACTCGATCCGGCAGCAGTCCAGTCATCGCAGGGAAACGGCTCGTCGCTGTCCAAATAAGCCGTCGCAACAAATATTGTGGCTGGAATCTTGAGGGCCTTGAGGATGGGCCAAGCGTCTTGATAGTTATTCTCGTAGCCGTCGTCGAAAGTGACCACAAACGTTTTAGCTGGAAGTGAGTCACCACTCTGATTGCACTCGATCACCTTCCTCAACGGCCACGCTTGATAGCCACGCGCTAGAAGGCCGCTCAGTTGGGCGTGGAATCGCTGCGGAGTTACGTTGTAAGTGGGTGCGGGAACTCCCGTTATTCTTGGTGTGATGCGGTGGTACATCAAGATCCCAAGCGAGTCCTCATGACGACTCCCCAAGGCACGCAGCGGCAATCCCGCGCGAGATGCCATTGTTCTCTTGAGATCAGTCGACCATCGTGACGCGAAAATTGCTTTCGATCTTGACATGATTGGTATTGGGTCTCAAAACACGTTCTCAGCTTCACAATGTCTGATAAAGCCAATTCGGAATGTGGTAGGTGCGTTTATTCAGCACTACGCCGAGCAAGTTCGCCCCAACTTGGTCCAATTTCTGTTTGGTGTGCTCGGCAACCTCACTGCGAACGCGCTCTGCCTCGGCGACCAGTAGGACGCCGTCAAAGATTGCAAAAAGTTGCAAGCCAAGATTGGTCGGATTGGCGGCCGGCATGTCGAACACGGCCAGATCAAAGGATCTCTTGGCCGCGACGACAAGTTGCGAGAAACGTTCCGTCAAGCCATCAATGCTCGTTGAATCGTTTCCACTTAGACTTCGTGACGTAAGAAGCCCAAGATTCTTGTAATGTGTCGACTGAACAGAACGCCGTGGCCGCGCATGATCGGATTGGCCGGGATCTAGTGTCAAGCCAAACGTCTTATGCAATGTCGGCCAGGCGATATTCGCATCCACCAACAATACTCGATGCGTCAGGGACGACGCAGCCGTCACAGCCAAATGCGCGGCAACCGTACTTACGCCCTCACCCCGCTGGCAACTTGTGATCGCCAAGGTCTGGAGCGAGTCGGCAGATCGGTTACTGGGCCAATCAAGCCCACGCAATAGCGTCCGGTAATACCCGCGCACGGCGCTATTCGCCGCGGCGGCTAAAACTTCGTTTGCCAAATCGGCCGAGCCGCGGAAGGATGATTGACAATGATCCTTCGCGCTTTGCCAATCATGACAGTCGTGATTGAGAGGGTCGGCGTGATTGAGAGCGCCGGCATGAGTGAGTACGCCGGGCAATCGGTCGGGTTTACGTCTTATCATCGTTTTATGTCGTGGAGTTGAGTGATAGTTGTTTTTGCTTCAATCGTGGAATCGAGACCAGCGTCGGCAATCCTAGCTTTGTCTCGACGTCTTCGGGGTTTTGCAACGAGTGATCCGCTTGTTCGGAAATCAGCGTAATTCCCAGCGCTCCGCACGTTGCCAAGATCAAGGCAAGGCCAAGGAACAATCTAACTTTGGGGCTAGTACGCTTCGGTACGAAAGTAGCCGATTGGATCACATTGATGTTCGAGATTTCATCCATATTCAAGGCTTTACCGACTCTGGCTTGGGCCAGTTTGTCGGCGGCCGAATCGTATTCGCGTTCCAACAACTTCATCTGTCGCTGGAGGTCAGTGATCAACACTTCTTGACCGTTGAGTGCTCTCAGCTCGTGCTCCAGCCTGATCTTCTGATCAATGAGTGATTTCGTGAGTGTCGTCAGGGACGTGCCGTCGGATGACTCCGTTGACGCCACGGCTTCCATTACTTCGCCATGTTTACTTTGTTGGCTGTCAGAGATTCTGTCCATCTCATCAATCTGACGCCGTATGGCCTTGGCGTCCGGATGTTGTCTGGTGAATGTTGCCAGGATCTCCTGCTCACGGGTGCGCAGCGTATGTTTGGTGTCCATGACTTGCATTTGCACGAGATTGATTTGATCCTGCAAAGCTTTGCGACGTCCCTCGATCGACACCAGACCGAATTCGCTTTTGGTGTCTCGCAACTCGGCGGTGGCTTCGTCCAATTTGAGTTTCAACGAACTGCATTGATCGACGAAGAATTCGAATGATCCCGGTGTATTATTGATGCGCAAGTGCTCGTCAAGAAACACGTCGACAAAAGTGGACACAATCCTTTGTGCTTGCTCAGCCGATTCAGCTTTGCAACTGATTTCAATTACGTTCGACATCTTTGGCGATGTAATACCGAGACGGTTGTCCAATGATCTGAGCTTTTTTTCTCGCAGCACCGGGGAGGCGTGTGCTAATTCAGGATGAACGGAATCGAGGACTTTTTCGGCGATCGCCCGGCTCCGCATGACTTCAAGAATCGAGTTGATCTCGGATTCCCGTGTCATATCCATTGACATGACGGAGCCCGTTGTAGCCGTTGGATCCAAGGCGACGCTTTCTCGACCAAGCCGGACGAACAGTTTCGCCTCGGACGTGTATGTGTGTGGACAGATCGCGATTCCGAGTGTTGCCACTGCCATTACCACCAGAAACACTGAGATTGACCTTCGCTTGTATCGAAACAGAGCGGTATAAAACTCACGTAATGACCAGTTGGATGTCGTACTCATTAGTCAATATGCGCTAAATGAATGGACGGAAAGCGAACAGCATAATTCGGCATCTGACCGACTACGCAATTCAGAGGCCAAGATTCTGGCGACACCGATTCGCTGAGCATCCGTAGACTTTGACGGAGGACGAGCTCGTTAGCGAAATCACCGTTGATTAGGCGGAATTCGGCCGCAAAAGCAGACGATCAGTCGCCACGGAATCAACGCGGTGTTTTGGCGCCTATTCGTCATAATTCAAAATACTCGACCTTTTCGCGTTGTTGCAATCCAACAACGCGTGGCGTATCAGCGACAGTTGACTCGCGGCTACAACCTATTGACGAAACAGATCAACGTGGCGGAATTGCTATCGGTGATGAAGGATAGATACAATGCATAGTCGCCTCGCCCGCGACACCCATGCGAAACTGAGTCCACATTTCCGAGTATTTCATGCCACGTGCCGTTGTCTTTGCTGTTTTTTTGAGTTGTGGCCTGGTTGCCCACGGACCAAGCTCATGGGCGGATGAAACGGAAGTCGACGCGCCATTGCCGCCAACCGAGGCGGCACGCACGATGGTCGTACCAGAGGGATTTCACGTCACGCTGTTTGCCGGTGAGCCAGACGTTAAACAACCGATCGGTTTTTGCATCGATGATCGCGGTCGTCTGTGGGTCGCCGAGGCCTACAACTATCCCGTTCACGGTACAAGATCTGGCGATCGCATTGTGATCCTGGAGGACACCGACGGCGATGGCCGATTCGATAAACGCAAGATCTTTTATGACAAGTTAAACTACGTCACCGGCATTGAAGTTGGATTCGGCGGAGCGTGGGTCATGTCGCCGCCGTACTTCTATTTTATCGCGGACCGCGACGGCGACGACAAACCCGACCGTGAACCGCAGGTGCTGCTGGACGGTTTTGGAAACCACGCCAACTCGCACAATCTAGCCAACGGATTCGCTTGGGGACCAGATGGCTGGTTATATGGTACGCACGGAAGAACCAACTGGTCCTTGCTCGGTAAACCGGGAACGCCGGATGACGAGCGAGTTCGATTTGATGGAGGTGTTTACCGGTACCATCCGGAGCGGCACGTCTGGGAGCCGTTCGCCGATGGGACGACCAACCCGTGGGGTATCGACTGGGATGACTTTGGCGAAGCGTTTGTCTGCAACTGTGTGAATCCGCATCTTTTCCATGTAATCCAAGGTGCCCATTACGAACCGTGGCGCAACCGCAAGTCCAGTCAATACGCTTACTCGCGCATTCCGACCATCGCCGACCATCAGCATTTTGTTGGTGGAAACAATGTCCGCGACGGGCTGGGTACGGCGGAAGAAGACGAATTAGGCGGCGGTCACACACACTGCGGCACAATGGTCTACTTGGGTGTGACCTTCGACGACTTCGCGGGTTGCACGGAAACGCCCCCCGCCGGGACGGCGATCGATCCATCGCAGCGGAACTGCGGGGCAGGGGCCACGTTCCCAGCGGGGTCGACCGTCTCACCGAGCTCGCACACGCTGGGGCTGGGGATCGGCATCACTGACGTCCCCGCAGATCTCATCATCCTGCAGCTCCAGGGCACCGTGGACCGGGGCC